>JBQCFR010000155.1:0-3297 GCA_051958885.1 Tsuneonella sp. | reverse complement strand
GGCATCTATTCGCAGCCGTTCAAGTTCGCGCAGGTCGGCCCGGGCGAGGCGCTGGCGATGTCGATGGGCCAGAGCGTCGACATGGTGCGGATGATGGTCGTCGGTATCGGTCAGATCTTCGCCGGCGAACGCTCGGTCAAGGAACTCGGCGGTCCGATAAAGATCGCCAAGTACTCGGGCGAGCAGCTCAGCCTCGGGCCCCAGGCGTTCGTCTGGTTCGCCGCGCTCATCTCGCTTAATTTGGCATTCATCAATCTCTTGCCAATTCCCGCGCTCGACGGCGGGCACCTGGCCTTCTACGCGGCCGAAGCGGTTCGCCGGAGGCCGGTCAGCCCGCGCGGTCAGGAGATGGCGTTCCGCGCCGGCGTTGCCCTGGTGCTTGCGCTGATGCTGTTCGTAACGGTGAACGACCTGCTCTCGCTCCGCGGTTTCGGGCGCTAGCGGTCACGAGGGATCAACGCCGCGGGGCAAAGGCACTTACCACCGCTTGATTGGGGACACGGCATCGGGCAAGGGCGGCACTCCGCCAGCGTCCGGCATCGCGGCAAGCGGCGGGTGCAAGCAATCAAGTTCAAGGACGGGAGTCCCACGTCGATGAGTGGACGGGAAATGGCCGGCAACAAGTCTATTCGTGCCGGCAGGCAGTTCGCCATGGCGTTGCTGTGCGGCAGCGCCCTGGCCGGCCTGCCCGCGCCGCTGTTCGCGCAGGACGCCGCGCCCGCTCAGCCGAGCCCGGCCGCGACCGCTCCGGCAGCGACAGCGGTGCCCGAGCCGCAGGCTCAGGTCATCCGCTCGATCACAGTGAACGGCGCCGAGCGGCTCGAACCGCAGACCATCCTCTCCTACATCCGCATGCGCGTGGGCGATGTGTACACCCAGACGGCGGCGGACCAGGCGCTGAAGGACCTCTACGCGACCGAGCTGTTCGCCAACGCCAGCGTGGTGAACAACAACGGCGACGTGGTGATCACCGGGGCCGAGAACCCGGTGATCAACCGCATCGTTCTTGAAGGCAACAAGCGGATCAAGAGCGACAAGATCCTGCCCGAGATCAAGCTGGCGCCGCGGCAGATCTTCACCCGTTCGAAGGTCCGCGCGGACGTTGCCCGCATCATCGAACTCTACAAGCGCCAGGCCCGCTTTGCCGCGACCGTCGAGCCGAAGATGGTGCAGCTCAGCCAGAACCGCGTCGACGTGGTGTTCGAGATCAGCGAAGGGCCCAAGTCCAAGGTTCGCCAGATCAACATCATCGGCAACGAGGAGTTCTCGGACGGCAAGCTCAAGGACCAGATGGTCACCAAGGAAGCGAGCCTCACCCGCATCCTGAGCTCCAACACCAGCTACGACCCGGACCGCCTGGCGTTCGATCAGCAGAAGCTGCGCCAGTTCTACCTGACGCAAGGCTATGCCGATTTCCGCGTGGTCTCGGCCGTCGCCGAGCTGACGCCGGACAAGAAGGACTTCATCATCACGTACGTGGTGGAGGAAGGGAAGCGCTACAAGTTCGGCGACGTCAAGGTCGACAGCCAGATCCGCGACTTCGACAGCGAGCGGATGACCAAGAACCTGTCGATCCACAAGGGCGACTGGTACGACGCCAAGAAGGTCGAGGACACGGTCGAGCAGTTCAACGACCTTGCCGGCGCGTTCGGCTACGCCTTCGCCGACACCGATCCGCAGTTCCATCGCAACAAGGACGACTTGACGATGGACGTGACCTTCCTGCTGAAGGAAGCGCCGCGCGTTTATGTCGAGCGGATCGACGTCAACGGCAACACGCTGACGCAGGACAAGGTCATCCGCCGCGAATTCCGCCTTGCCGAAGGCGATGCGTTCAACTCGCTGTCGGTCAAGCGTTCGACCAACCGCATCAAGTCGCTGGGCTATTTCCAGGAGAACTTCGAAGTCGAGCAGAAACCGGGCAGCGCGCCCGACCGCATCCTGCTCAACGCCAACGTCGAAGAACAGGCGACCGGCGAGTTGCAGCTCTCGGCGGGCTTCTCCTCGATCGAGAGCTTCATCCTCGCCGCCTCGATCAAGCAGCGCAACTTCCGCGGCCGCGGCCAGACGGTCGGGCTGGGGGTCAACTACTCGCGCTATTCGAAGAGCGCGGACCTCAGCTTCACCGAACCGTATGTGTTCGACCGGAACATCTCCGCCGGGCTCGACATCTATCGCCGCGACTACAACAGCTTCAACTATCTGGGCAGCGACCGCAACACGACGTTCCAGCAGGCGACCACCGGCTTCTCCGGCCGCCTGGGCGTGCCGCTGACCGAATACTCCTCGCTGATCGGCAGCTACACGCTGAACTACGACCAGGTCTCGCTCGACGAGAACCAGTTCTACCTCGACCTCAACGGCGACGGTATCCGCACCTGCGAACCGCTCCTGGCGGGCCGCTATCTGTGCGAAGCGGTGGGCAACCGGCTGAGCTCGATCGTGGGCCTCAGCCTGATCTACGATTCCACCGACAGCCGTCTGCACCCGACGCGCGGGCGCCAGGCCTCGTTCAGCACCGAGTTCGCCGGGCTCGGCGGGTCGGTCAAGTACGTCCGCTTCCGCGGCAAGGCGGCGCAGTTCTGGCCGATCGGCAAGGGCTTCATCTTCTCCACCTCGGTCGAGGGCGGCTACATCAAGGGTCTCGGCAGCGCGGCCACTCCGGGCGGCGACAAGGTGCGCCTGACCGACCGCTTCTTCCTCGGGGAACCGCAGATCCGCGGTTTCGACATTCGCGGCGTGGGCCCGCGCGTGCTGCGCCAGCCGATCATCGCCGACCCCGACAGCCCGGACAAGACCAACCCGCTGCCGCTGGTGGTTACCGATCGAAACCGCATTTCGGACGACGCGCTCGGCGGCGACGCCTACTATCTGGGCCGCGCGGAGCTCGAGATTCCGCTCGGCAGCGGGGCCAAGGAACTCGGGCTCAGGCCGTCGATCTTCATGGATGTCGGCGCGCTGTGGAATGTCGCCGATCCGGTGCTGCAGAACAGCCCGTTCCCCGGCGGCATCGTCTACCAGCTGCGCGACGCGAGCGGCAATCCGCTCTACGTGACCGCCGCCGGCACCACCACGACCAATCAGATCGAGGCGAACGGCACCGTCAATTCGCCGCTCAACCAGACGATCGATCCGTTCAAGGAAGTCTTCCTCGGCGACAGCCCGAGCCCGCGCGTTTCGGTGGGCATCGGCGTCAACTGGAACTCGCCCTTCGGTCCGTTCAGGATCGATTTTGCCAAGGTGCTCAAGAAACAGCCTGGCGACGATACCAAGACCTTCACCTTCAACGTGGGAACC
>JBQCFR010000154.1:0-4382 GCA_051958885.1 Tsuneonella sp. | reverse complement strand
GATCTGGTCGAGCTTGGGGAACGGGAACGCCTGCCCGAAATAGGCTTCGAGATGCTGGACGATCGGCTTCGAGTTTTCGAGCGCGAAGGCGAGCTGGTCGGCGTTGGTCCTGGTCGACACGATCCGCAGCGGCAGCGGCTTGGCGCGCTCCGGCGTCGGCGGCACCTCGCCTTCGACCACCGCGAACGGGCCGGACATCATCGCCACGAGGTACGTCGGCAGCGGCAGCGTGGGGGCGAAGCGGTGGACCTGCCAGCCATCCTCCAGCGTGCTCGACACCTCCGGCGCGTTGCTCACCGCGCTCTGCCCGGCGGGGGTGCGGATGGTGACGGTGAACGGCACCGTGAAGCCCGGCTCGTCGAAGCCCGGGCAGGCGGCGCGCGCGTCGATCGATTCGAACTGACTCCAGCCGTACCAGTCGTCGCCGACCTTGGCGTGGAACAGCCCGCTCGCGTTGCCCTGATACTTGCCGGTGTAGGCGAACTTGAGCGTCGCCTTGCCCGCGGGGAGCTCCCGGTCGAACACCAGCCGGGCCACGCCGGTCGGATCGACCTGGTACCAGCGGCCGGGGTAGGTCTTGCCGGCGACGGTGGCGGTGGCCGAGGCCATCGTCAGATTGCGTCCGTGCATGTCGATGTAGCGACTCGGATGCGCGAGCGTCACGTCGATCTCGGTCGCGCCGGAAAAGCCGTCCTTGGAAGGATCGAACTTGGTGTCGACGCGGTAGGCCGAGGGGACCACCGCATCGGTCAGCCGCCCGTGCGGCACCTCGCCCAGAGCGATCACCGCCGGATCGACCGCCGGCGCATCGGCCGCAAGCACAGGCGCGGCAAACAGCGCGGCGCCCGCCAGCAGCACGGCGGACAAGGATTTCAGACGCATGGAAGGACCCCTCGAAAAGCTAGAGACTCGGCGGCGCGGTTTCAGGCGCAACCAGTTGGTTTGGCAATCGTTATATTCGACCAACGGCCAGCATAGGCCGATCAGCGCATCAGTCCGCCGATCAGATTGCGCACGAAACGCCCCGCGAACGGACCGGCGATGCTGGTCGCCAGCGAACCCGCGGCCGAGCTCGCCGCGCTGCGCATTGGGCTCGCGCGCGAGTTCTTGCCGAGCACCTTGGCCGCAGCGATCGTCGCCGCCGAGCTGACCGCCGCACCCGCTGCCGCCTTCGATGCACGACCGAACATGCTGCCCCAGATGCTCGGGCTCAGCCGCTCGCGCTTGCCGACTTCATCGCGCCCCTGCTGCTCGACCTGCTGCGCCGTCGCCGCGGCGTCCTGCGTCTTCTGCGCGAGCACTTCGGCCGCGCTCTCGCGGTCGACCTTGGTGTCGTACTTGCCGCCGAGCGTGCTCGCCGCCTGGATCGCCGCGCGTTCCTCCGGCGTGATCGGCCCGATGCGGCTACGCGGCGGCTTGATGAGGGTGCGCTGGACGACCGAAGGCGCGCCGTCCTCCATCAGCGTGGAAACCAGCGCCTCGCCCACCTTCAGCTCGGTGATCGTCTGCGCGATGTCGAGAGCGGGGTTGAGGCGGAAGGTCTCGGCGGCCGCCTTGATCGCCTTCTGGTCGCGGGCGGTGAACGCGCGCAGCGCGTGCTGTACGCGGTTGCCGAGTTGCGCAGCGACATGCTCGGGCACGTCGAGCGGGTTTTGGGTCACGAAATAGACGCCGACGCCCTTGGAGCGGATCAGCCGGACGACCTGCTCGACCTTGTCGAGCAGTGCGCTCGGCGCGTCGTCGAACAGCAGGTGCGCCTCGTCGAAGAAGAACACCAGCCGCGGCTTGTCCGGGTCGCCGACTTCGGGGAGCACTTCGAACAGCTCGGCGAGCAGCCACAGCAGGAAGGTCGCGTAGAGCTTGGGGCTCTGCATCAGCCGGTCGGCGGCGAGCACGTTGACGATGCCGTGCCCCTTCTCGTCAGTGCGGATGAAATCGGTGATCTCGAGCGCGGGCTCGCCGAAGAACTGCGCCCCGCCCTGGCTGTCGAGCGCGAGGAGCTGGCGCTGGATCGTCCCGACGGTGGCCTTGGTGACGTTGCCGTACCTGGTGGTCAGCTCGCCCGCGTTCTCCGCGACGTGGACCAGCATTGCCTGCAGGTCTTCGAGGTCGAGCAGCAGCAGGCCCTGCTCGTCGGCGTAGCGAAAGGCGATGTTGAGCACGCCTTCCTGCGTCTCGTTCAAATCGAGCAGCCGCGCGAGCAGCAGCGGGCCCATTTCCGAAACCGTGGTGCGGATCGGGTGGCCCTGCTGGCCGTAGAGGTCCCAGAACACCGCCGGGTTGCCGGCATAGGTGTAATCGGTGATGCCGAGGTCCTTGGCGCGCTGTTCGAGCGCGGCGGCATTCTTGAACGTCGGCGATCCGGGCATCGCGATGCCCGAAAGATCCCCCTTCACGTCGGCGAGGAACACCGGGACGCCGTTTGCCGAGAAATCCTCCGCAAGGCCCTGCAGCGTGACCGTCTTGCCGGTGCCCGTTGCGCCGGCGATCAGCCCGTGGCGGTTGGCGCGGCTGAGTTCGAGATACTGCTTCTCGCCGTTTGCCGCGAGACCGATGAAGATCTGGCCCATGCTAACCCGCGTCTCCCGCTGCTCGCTTCAAGCCCGCAGGAATGCGCAGCCGCGGCGGCGCGGTCAAGCTCCCTCGACTTGGGAGCGCAACGCGCTAAGGCGTAAGGCGAATGGCGGACCAGCCCCCCTTCGTTCTGCTCGACGACGCGCGCGCTGACGGCGCGGCCGATGCCCACCTGTTCGAGGCACCCTCGCGCATGTTCGTCGCCCGCCGCCCCGAAGAGGTGCGCGCGGTGCTCGACGCGGCGGAAAACGCCCGCCGGGAGAGCGGCCATTCGCTCGCGGGGTACATCGCCTACGAGGCGGGGCTCGCGCTGGAAGATCGGCTCGCCCCGCTTGCCGCCGCCCGCAGCGGCGCGGCCGGGCCGCTCGTGTGGCTCGGGCTGTTCGAACGGGCGCGCACGATCGCGGCCGAGGCCATGCCCGCTTGGCTCGCCGAGCGCGCGCCGGGGACCGCGAGCGTCGGACCGCTCGACCCGCAGCTTTCGACCGGGGGCTACCTCGAGGCATTCGCCGCCTTGCAGGAGGCGATCCGCGGCGGCGACATCTACCAGGCCAACCTCACCTTTCCGCTCGCCGGATCGTATCGCGGCGATCCGCTGGCGCTCTACGCCGCGCTGCGGCCGGCCGCGCAGGCGGGATATGGCGGGGTGGTGTTCGACGGGCAGCACTGGCTGCTGAGCCTTTCGCCCGAGCTGTTCGTCGCGCTCCACGGCAGCGAGGCCAAGGCCAAGCCGATGAAGGGGACCCGGCCGCGCTCGCCCGATCCGGCGGCGGACCGCGCGCTGGCGGAGGACCTCGCGCACTCGGTCAAGGACAAGGCCGAGAACCTGATGATCGTCGACCTGATGCGCAACGATCTCGCGCGGGTCGCCGAGCCGGGCAGCGTGCGGGTCGAGGCGCCGTTCGCGGTCGAGAGCTACCCGACCGTCCACCAGATGGTCTCCACCGTCCGCGCGAGGCTGGCGCCGGGCAAGGGCGCGATCGACCTGGTGCGCGCGCTGTTCCCCTGCGGCTCGATCACCGGCGCGCCCAAGATCCGCGCGATGGAGCTGATCGCCGAAGCCGAGCGCGACGCGCGCGGGGCGTATTGCGGCGCTATCGGGCGGATCGACGGGAATGGCGACGCGGCGTTCAACGTCGCCATCCGCACGCTGCGGCTGACCCCGGTGGAGAACGAGCGCGGCACCGCGGTGCTCGGCGTCGGCTCGGCCATCGTCGCCGACAGCGAACCCCTGGGCGAATGGCGCGAGTGCCTGGTCAAGGGCGGCTTCGCGCGGGCCGGCGCGGCGGCGTTCGACCTGATCGAGACGATGCGCTTCGATCCCGAAGAGGGCATGGCGCTGCTCGAGCTGCACCTCGAACGGCTCAAGGCGAGCGCGGCGGAGCTCGGCTTCGCGTTCGACCGCCACGCGGCGCGCAACCAGATCCAGGCGCTGTGCTTCGACCTCGAGACGCCGGCGAAGGTCCGCCTGCTGCTGGCGAGGAGCGGCGCGCTGGCGATCGAGACCGCCCCGCTGCCCCCGCCACTGGGCGAGCCCGTCACGTGCGCGGTGCTGCCGCTGCCGGTCGATCCCGGCGACTTCCGGCTGCGGCACAAGACCAGCGACCGCCAGTTCTACGACGCGGCGCGGGAAGTCGCGCAGGATGCCGGCGCGCAGGAGGCGCTGCTGCTTCGCGGCGACGGGCTGCTGACCGAGGGCAGCATGACCTCGCTGTTCGTCGAACGCAGCGGAACGCTGCTCACCCCGCCGCTGCGGCTCGGGCTGCTGCCCGGCGTGCTGCGCCGCTCGCTCATCGAGGACGGCCGCG
>JBQCFR010000153.1:0-2970 GCA_051958885.1 Tsuneonella sp. | reverse complement strand
TAGTGCTGGCGCGTGGCCTTCGACAAGCTCAGGCTGAGCGGAACTTGCATTTGAAGCATCGTCAACAAACGCTCGTCCTGAGCTTGTCGAAGGACGCTGTCCCGCCCTCGCCCCCTCAGCCAGGGCCGCGAGCGCCGACCTGCAGGCCGCCTCGTCGCGGCCCTCGCGCACCGCCTTCAGCCGCGTGATCTGCGCCTCGCGCACGGCGTGATTGTCGACCTCGAGCGTGTCGAGATGCTCTTCCTCGGCCTTGCGGTACTTGTTGACGCCGACGATCACCGTCTCGCCGCGATCGATGCTGGCCTGCTTGGCGGCCGCCGCTTCCTCGATCGCCGCCTTGGGCTTACCCGTAGCGACGAACGCGGTCATGCCGCCCGCCGCGTCGGCCTCGGCGATCAGTTTCTCGGCTTCTTCCACCAGCTTACTGGTCAAAGCTTCGATGTAATACGAACCCCCGAGCGGATCGACGACGTTGGTGATCCCGCTTTCTTCCTGCAGCACGAGCTGGGTGTTGCGGGCGATGCGGGCGGAAAAGTCGGTCGGCAGCGCGATCGCTTCGTCGAGCGCGTTGGTGTGCAGGCTCTGCGTTCCGCCGAGCACCGCGGCCATCGCCTCCACCGTGGTGCGGATGACGTTGTTGTAGGGGTCCTGCTCCTGCAAGCTGACGCCGCTGGTCTGGCAGTGGGTGCGCAGCATCTTCGAGCGTTCGCTTTTCGCGCCGAGGCCGTCCATCACCCGGTACCACAGCGTGCGCGCGGCGCGCAGCTTGGCGACCTCCATGAAGAAGTTCATGCCGATGCCGAAGAAGAACGACAGCCGGCCCGCAAACGCGTCGATGTCGAGCCCCGCCGCCATCGCGCGGGTCGCGTATTCCTTGCCGTCGGCGATGGTGAAGGCGAGCTCCTGCACCGCAGTCGCCCCAGCCTCGTGCATGTGGTAGCCGGAAATCGAGATACTGTTGAATTTCGGCATGTTGGCGGACGTATATGCGATGATGTCGGAGACGATCCGCATGCTCGGCTCGGGCGGATAGATGTACGTGTTGCGGACCATGAACTCCTTGAGGATGTCGTTCTGGATGGTCCCGTCGAGCTTGTCCTGGGAGACGCCCTGCCGCTCCGCCGCGACGATGAAGAACGCCAGTACCGGGATCACCGCGCCGTTCATGGTCATCGAGACCGACATCTGATCGAGCGGGATGCCGCCGAACAGGATTTCCATGTCCTTGACGGTATCGATCGCCACGCCCGCTTTGCCGACGTCGCCGACCACGCGCGGGTGATCGCTGTCGTAGCCGCGGTGCGTGGCGAGGTCGAAGGCGACCGAAAGTCCCTTCTGCCCCATCGCCAGGTTGCGGCGGTAGAAAGCGTTCGATTCCTCGGCGGTCGAGAAGCCGGCGTACTGGCGGATGGTCCACGGGCGGCCGGCGTACATGCTGGCCTTCACACCGCGGGTGAACGGCGCGAAGCCGGGAAGGCCGGGATCGCCCGGCGCATCGTCGGCCGTATAGAGCGGCGCGATCTCGAACCCCTCCGGAGTATGCCACGCGAGATCGCGGCCCTTGACTTCCTTGTCGGCGAGCGCCTGCCAGTCGGCCTTGGTCTTGTCGGTCATGCGGTCCCCCTAACAATGCGTGGGCCGCTACGGAAGCGGGACCGCGATGGCAATTCTAGCGGCCGGTGAAAACTGCCTTGCGCTTCTCGAGGAAGGCCATGCCGCCTTCGCGTGCGTCCGCGCTGGCGCCGGCAATGCGCTGGCCTTCGGCCTCGGCGAGCAGGACCTCGGAGAGATTGCCGTCGAGCGCGGTGGCGATGTTGCGCTTCATCGTCGCGTAGGCGAGCGTCGGGCCGCCGGCGAGCCGCTCGGCGAGCGCCGTCGCCTCCTCCATCAGCGCCTCGTCCTCGACGCACTTGTAGATGAGGCCCCAGTCCTCGGCTTGGCTAGCGGAGATCTTCTCGCCCAGCATCATCATGCGCGTGGCGCGCGCCTTGCCGATCGCGCGGGTGAGCAGCCAGGTCGAGCCGCCGTCGGGCACCAGGCCGATGTTGACGAACGCCTGGAGGAAGTACGCGCTCTTGCCCGCGAGAACGAAGTCGCCGGCGAGGCCAAGCGAGCAGCCGACGCCCGCGGCCGGTCCGTTGACCGCGGTCACCACCGGCACCGGCAGGCGCAGGAGCATGCTGATCGCGGGGTTGTAGTGGTTCTGCAGCGCGCGGTGGCTGCCCCCCTTGGCCGCAAGCGCGCTGCGCTCGCCGCGCGCAGCGAGGTCCGCGCCCGAACAGAACCCCTTGCCCGCCCCGGTGATCAGCACGGCGCGCGCATCGCCCAGATCGTACAGCGCCGCGCCGAGCTCGTCCGCCATCTGCGGCGGCATCGCGTTGAGCCGCTCGGGCCGGTTAAGCGTGATCTTGAGGACGGCGCCGGTGCGTTCGGCGATCAGGGTTTCGTAATCGGACATTCTGCTCTCCCTTGCGCAGGGGCTTCGAGACGGCACCTCGACTACGCCCTTCGGGCTGCGCTCGGCACCTCCTCAGCCCGAACGGTTTCTATTTGCAACCCCGCAAAAAGAACACCGTTCGCCCTGAGGAGGGATCGAGCGTAGCGAAGCGCAGTCGAGAGCCCGTCTCGAAGGGTCCGCCCTAGTGCGCCCCCTTCGGCGTCTCCATGATCTCGGTCAGCTGCCCCATCATGTCCTTGGGGTGCAGGAAGAAGATCGGCGTGCCATGCGCGCCGATGCGGGTGGGGCCAAGGATGCGCTTGCCCAGCCCCTCGAACCACGCGCGCGCCTCATCGATATCGGGCACCTCGTAGCAGAGGTGGTGCTGCCCACCGAGCGGGTTCTTCTCGAGGAACCCGCGGATGGTCGAGCCCTCGCCCAGCGGCTCGATCAGCTCGATCTGCGTGCCGTTCATGTCCCCAGAACCGTCGGACGCGGTGGGCGTATCAACGAAGCACACCTTCACCCCCTGC
>JBQCFR010000152.1:0-4240 GCA_051958885.1 Tsuneonella sp. | reverse complement strand
ACATCGGGTCGACCGACGGAGTGCAGCCGCTGCGGACCTTGTGCGTCGCGATCCCGGTCACCAGCCGGCCGCCGCGCTCGTGCACGGTCATGTGGCCCTCGCCCGGCGCGACGAGGATCGTGCCCAGCCTGAGTTCGTCGCCCGGCGCGCAGACGGCGGCAGGGCGGCCCGCGGCGAGCGCGAGCTGGCGCGCAAGCACCGGCATGAACGAGCCGGGAAGGTGCTGGGTGACGAGGATCGGCAGCGCGACCGCGCGCGGCAGCGCCCCGAGCAGCAGGCAGAGCGCATGGATTCCGCCGGTCGATGCGCCGATGGCGAGAACCTTGGCCGGCTTGCGCGGCCGCTGGCGTTCCGCTGGCGGGGCGACGGCGGCGGGCGCGGAGTCGGCGAGCGAGCGGCCGAGCGCGCGGATCTTGCTCAGCAGCGCGGTGCGATAGGCGTCGCCGAACTCGCCCGAGCGTGGCTTGAGCAGCGTGTCGGCCGCGCCCATCGACAGCGCCGAAAGCGTGTGCTCGGCCCCTTCCGCGGTGAGCGACGAGACCACCAGCACCTGCGCACCGTGGTTGCCGGCGAGGATCTTGGGCAGCGCCTCGAGCCCGCCCATGCCGGGCATCTCGAGGTCGAGCAGGATGACGTCGGGCGCGCCTTCGGCAAGGCGGGTCAGCGCCATCTCGGCGGTCGTCGCCTTGGCGATGATCTCGAGATCGGGTTCGGGATCGATGATCCGCGAAAGCACCGTGCGCGCGACAAGCGAATCGTCGACGATCATCACCCGAATGGGCCTGGCGCTTCCCACGCGCCCGCCGGCGCGAATGCCAGCGAGCTTGACGGCCTGCTCCACTTTGCGCTCCTCAGGCGAAGCCGACGAGCTGGAGCTTGATCTGCAGGGTCTCGTGATCGAACGGCTTCATCACGTATTCGTCCGCCCCGGCGCTGATCGCCTGGCGGATATGCGCGACGTCGTTCTCGGTCGTGCAGAACACCACCTTGGGCTTGTCGCCGCCGTCTCGCTGGCGGAGCTGGGTGATGAATTCGATGCCGCTCATCACCGGCATGTTCCAGTCGAGCAGCACGACGTCGGGCATGCCTTCCGCGCAGCGGTCAAGCGCGTCGCGGCCGTTCTCGGCCTCGCGCACCGCGAAGCCGAGCGTCTCGAGGATATGGCGCGAGACCTTCCGGATCACCCGCGAGTCGTCGACGATCAGGCAGCTCTTCATGTCAGTCAGCGATCCCATTGGTAGCCAGCCGGAGATTTCCGGTCCGCGAGCGGCCTATCCGAGAGGCGTTACCAACCACCTAAGCCGCCTTCGCGCGCGGCGGCGCGAGCAGCGCGGCCGGATCGATCAGCAGGGCAGGCCCGCCGGCGGTCTCGATCATGCCGATCCCGACCCGCTCCCAGCCGCTCCCCGCATCGCCGGGCACCGGCGCGGGATCGGTGTAAGCCTCGACCACGTCTTCGACCGCGTCGACCAGCAGCGCATAAAGATGCCCGCCGTCCTCAATCACCGCCGCGCGGCGGCCGGCGACCTGATCCGCAGTGCCGGGGAGATCGAGCGCGCGGGCGCAGTCGATCACCGTCATCGCGCTCGAGCGCAGCGCGGTGAGCCCGAGCACGAAGGCAGGCGCGCGGGGCACCGGAGTCACCACCTCGAGCTCGACCACCGAATGCACCTGCGGCGCGCGGATGGCGGCGCGGCGGCCGGCGATGCGCAGGGTCAGGACGAGCTCGTTCATGCCGATTTCCTCATGCGCGCCGCGGCCAGCGCCGCGGTGAGCGCCGCGCGGTCGTAGCGGTAGATGCCGCCGCCCGCCGCGGCGCTGTCGGGATCGGCGTGGAGCGTGATGACCTCGGCCGCGCGCGGCGGAGCCTCGGCGTGCCCGGCGAAGGCCACGTCGGCCTCCCCGTCGTAGTCGTCGTCCACCACGCGGTAGCCGGCCGCCTCGACCAGCGGGGCGAGGATTGCGCGCGCCCAGCCGTCGGCCGCGGGCAGGCGGCACACCAGCGGCGCGAGCGCACGCGGCGTCCGGGCATGTTGCGCGAACAGCCAGAAGCTGTCGACCAGCTCGACCGCCTCACCCCCGATCAGCGTCGTGCCCTCGATCTCGCCCGGCGCAGCGGCGCCGACGATCTCGCTGCCGATCGCGGCGGTGTCGAGAATGCGTTCGATCGCATAGGCGATCTCGTGGCTTCCGTCGTCGAGCCGCAGCACGACGACCCGGTCCTGCGGCAGCGGACCCTTGTCGGCTCCGGCGAGCGCGTAGATCGCCTCGCCGATCACGGCCTGCGGGCGCGCGCCGCCGAGATCGATGGCCTCGGGCCGGACGGTCTCTATGCGACCGACCACGTCGAGCCGGATCGCGCGCCGCCGCCCGTCGAGCCCGGCGAACAGCAGCACCGGCGCAGTGGCTTCTTCGACAGCTTCGCTCCGCCGCGCCTCGTCGGCATGAACGGTGCGCTTCTGCACGTCGCCCGCGAGCCGCGCGCCGCGTGCGATGCCGGCGATGTCGAGCATCAGAACCGGGCTGCCGTCGTCGAGCAGCGTGGTGCCGGCGTAGATGCCGATGCCCATCACCGCCGGCGCGAGCGGCTTGATCACGAGCTCCTCGTGGTCGCAGATACGGTCCGCGGCGAGCGCGAACAGGTCGCCGCCGGCCAGCCGGATGAGCACCAGCGAGGATTTCTCGGGTGCGACCGTTTCGGGCAGCCCCAGCACGCCGGCGAGCGAGAGGCAGGCGATCCGCCGTCCGCGCACCGTGACTAGCAGCGAATCGCCGATCCGCGCGAACTCGGCGCTGCTCGAGCTGCCGTGGACGATTTCCTCGACGTAGGAGCGCGGGATCGCGAAGAGCTGGCCGGCCGCCTGAACGGTCAGCGCGGGAATGATGCTCAGCGTCAGCGGCAGGCGCAGCAGCACGCGGGTGCCTTCGCCGGGCGAACTGGTGACCTCGATCGAACCGCCGACGCGCTCGATATTGGCGCGCACGACGTCCATCCCCACGCCGCGGCCGGAGACCGCGGTGACCTGCTCGGCGGTCGACAGGCCCGGCTCGAAAATCAGCGCGTGCCGCTCGGCAGCCCCCATCGCATCGCCGTCCTCGCGGCTGAGCGCGCCCGCGGCGATCGCCTTCTCGACCAGCCGCGCGCCGTCGATCCCGCGCCCGTCGTCGGTGAGCGCGAGCATGATCCGGTTGCCGGTCTGGCGCGCGGAAATGTGCAGCGTGCCGATCTCGCGCTTGCCCGCGGCGAGGCGCTGCTGCGGGGTCTCGATGCCGTGGTCGATCGCGTTGCGGATGATGTGCGTCAGCGGATCGCGGATCATCTCGATCATTTCGCGGTCGAGCTCGACGTCGCCGCCTTCGAGATCGATCATCACCTGCTTGCCGAGCTCGGTCGAAAGGTCGCGGACCAGTCGCGGGAGCGCGCCGAACAGGTGCTCGATCCGCTGCATGCGCATGCGGGTGACCGATTCGCGAACCTGGTCGAGAATCGTCGAGAGCCGTTCGAACGCGCCGCCGATCGCCGGGTCGGCGCCGCTCTCGCGCACGCGGCGGGCGAGGTCGTTGCGCGCGAGCACGAGGTCGGAGACGCCGCTCATCACGCTGTCGAGCAGGTCCACCGGCAGGCGCACCGAGCGCTGCGGGCCGCCGCCGTGCGCGTGGCGCGCGGAGCTCGCTTCTTCCGCCGGCGCGAAGTCGCTGTCCTCTTCCGCCGCGAGCGCGGCGACGAGCGCGTCGTCGCCCTCGCCGGGCAGCTCCTCGCCGGCTTCGATCGCGTCGGCCATCTCGCCGATGCGGTCGACGATCGCGAGCACGGCGGTGACGAGGCGCGGGCTCGCCGCGCGGCGGCCGGCGCGCACTTCGGCGAGCGCGTCCTCGGCGGCGTGGCTGAGCGCCTCGAGCCGCGGAAAGTCGAAGAAGCCGCAGTTGCCCTTCACGGTGTGGACGAAGCGGAAGATCGCATCGAGCCGCGCGCGGTCGGCCGGATCGGCCTCCCACGCGACCAGCTCGCCGCCGACCGCCTCCAGCATCTCGCGCGTTTCGGCCAGGAATTCGGCCAGCAGATCGTCCATTCGGGCCCCCCGATTTGGGGAGCAGCCTATGGGCCCCGATGGTTAACGAAGGGTAAGAAGGCCGCGCTAGTTCGCCGCGGCGCAGTAGGCCCGCGCGGCGCGCGGCTGGCCCGGGCGCGCGAGCACCAGCGCCACGCCGACCAGCGCCAAGCCCAGCACGTCGGGCCAGC
>JBQCFR010000151.1:0-3161 GCA_051958885.1 Tsuneonella sp. | reverse complement strand
GAGCGACTTGCAATGCTGCGAAAAAACGAACTGGCTGCCCTTGACCCACCCAGCGCGGGTCTGTCCGAGCTCGCGCAGCACAGGGTCGATCTTGCGTGCGGGGTGGCGATAGACGGCAAACCCGTCGACCGCGTGCTTGAAGATATCGGGGGCCAGCGCAAACACCGTCCACCAGTCGCCCGGCGTACCGGTCGCCGTGCCCGGCTCGGCAACTGGATCGCGGTCGCCGAACAGGCGCTGGTAATAGGCAAGGACGGTCTCGTCGGTGACTTCGGATCGGGGAACCTGGCGTAGGACGGGCATCGATTTCTCCTCAGGTCGTCTCGGCGGATTGCACGGTGTGCGTCAACACAGGCGGGCGCCGAAGTCGTCGTCGAGATGGCGGGTCATCGCGAACTGCGCCGCGGCGGCCGCCGCCGCGAAGGGAATGAGCGTCATCAGCGCCCAGCGCAGGCTGGTGTCGCCCATGCTCCCCTTCAGCGCGTCGCTGACGATCCCGACGAACAGCGGGCCGAGGCCCAAGCCCACGATGTTGAACATCAGCATCAGCACCGCCGCCGCGGTCGCGCGCGAGCGCGGCGGGGTGAGATTCTGTACGAGCGCGAGCGCGGGCGCGACGTAAGCGGTGCATGCGGCCATCGGAATGGTCATCAGCGCCAGCGACACTTGCCAGCTACCGACCAGCAAGGCCGCTGCAAACGTCGGGATCAGCACTGCAGTCGCGAGCGCCGGCACCGTGCCGTACGCGCGCAGTGAGCGGCGCGCGGCATGGCTGACGAGCCACCCGCCCCCCAATATCCCGATGCCGAACGTGATTCCCGCGGCCGGCGCGAACCAAGTCGCCATCGCCGACAGCGGCATCCCTTGCGTGCGCATCAGGAACGCCGGAATCCAGTTCAGCATGCCGTAGCTGACGAACGCGGCGAGGCCGCTCGAGAGCATTACCATCCGCAGCGACCGGCGCCGGAGGAACATCGCGAGGTTCTCGCGCAGCGGCACCACTGCGTCCGCCGGTGCGCCAGCGTCCATCTCGCCGCGCACCGGCTCGCGCACGAGCCAGACGAGCAGCGGCGCGAAGATCACTCCCACCAGGCCAACCGCCATGAACGCGCCGCGCCAGCCGATCGTCGCCGCGGCGTAGCCCCCCAACGCCGCACCGACGAACACCCCGAAGGGTCCGTTCAGCGTGAATAGCCCGATTGCGAGCGGCCGCCGGTGAGGCGGGAAATAGTCGGCGATCACCGACAGCGAAGGCGCCGTGCCGCCGGCTTCGCCGGAGCCGACCCCGAAGCGCAGTGCTGCCAGCTGCACGAACGAACTGGCCATGCCGCACGCCGCGGTGAAGCCGCTCCACACCAGGCAGGCGATGCCGATCAGCCGAACCCGGTTCCAGCGGTCGGCGATCATCGCCACCGGAACGCCCATCGCAGCGTAGAAGAGAGCGAAGGCGAGCCCCGTGAGCAGCCCGAACTGAGTGTCGCTGAACTGCATCTCGGCGCGGATCGGCTCGACCAGGACCGACAGCAGCTGGCGATCGACGAAGTTGATGGTGCCGACGAGGAAAAGCATCGCGAGCGCCGCATTCGGGCGCAGCGCCAGTCCGTCGCCTGTGCCCGCGAGGCTGGCGTCAGCCGTGGCGGATTGCGACATAGCTCTTTCCCGATCCTCCGAATCCGCTTCGCAAAAAGCTTAGGTCCGTAAGCTTCTCTGTCAATCAGCTTTACGGTCGCGAAGGTTCTCGCCGGCGTGCGCGCGCTGCCTCTCCCTCCGGCGAGTTACGTAAGGGCAGTCCGGTAGGGACAAGATCCGAATATCGGCAGCCCGTGCGAACTCGTAGCTCGTTGGGCGCGCCGGCCGCTTGTGACCGACGGTTCAGAGGAGAATTCGACATGCGGTATGACCGGAACCTGGTGGCGGATGCGAGAGTGGTGTCCGCCGATGAACTCGCGCAGATCGTCGATGCGGCAGCGACCGTCAGGCCGGAGCATTCGGACCTCGAGCTGCCGGGCTGGATCTGGGGCGTGATGCTCAGCGGCTACGCCATTTTTCTCGCCGGCCTGTTCGCCGCGACAGCCGGCGGAGCCAGGGCCGCGTTCGCGATCGTGATCAGCGCGCTTTACACCGCCATGTTCTTCGGGACGGCGCGCATTCTGACCCGGGTCGATAGCCGGCGTGTCGGCGCTTTCACCCGCGCCGGCGGCGCGCTCAACACCTGGACCGGCCCGATGAACCTTGCCGCGGTCGCCGGCCAAGTGCTGGTCCTGCCGCTCCTGCTCGGCTTTTTCGGCGTCGCCATTGCGGTGATTTCCGCAATCGTCTTCTGACCCGCCGGCGGTCGGGGTCAGGCCATGCGCGCCACGGTGACCATGCGAACGAGGTCGGACAGGGTCTTGGCGTGCATCTTCGTCATTACGTTCGCGCGGTAGACCTCGACCGTCCTGGCGCTGATTTCCAGGTCGAAGGCAATCGCCTTGTTGGCCTTGCCTTCGACGAGGCCGTCCATGACCTCTCGCTCCCGCCGCGACAGCCTGGCCATGCGCTCGTTGATCTCTTCGCGCTCGGCTGCCGCGTCGTCCGCCCCGCCATGGCGGGCGAGCGCACTGCGGATCGCCTGTAGCATGACTTCATCGTCGAACGGCTTTTCGATGAAGTCGGCGACACCCGCCTTCATCGCCTGGATTGCGAGCGGCACGTCCGCGTGCCCCGTGATGACGATCACCGGTATCGCGGCGGCGCGCTTGTTGAGCGTTTCGGCAAGCTCGATGCCGCCGGTGCCCGGCATCCGCACGTCGGTCACCACGCACGCGCCGGAGAGCGGAGGCGAGGCGGCGAGGAACGCGTCGGCCGAAGCGAACGAGCGAACCCGGATGGAGGCGACATCGAGCAGGAATTCGAGCGAATGACGCGCGCTTTCATCGTCATCGATGACATAGACGATTCCGTCGCCGGCAGAGCTACTCGCCATCGTCAAGACCTTCCTTTCCAATTCGCTCGAGGGTGAAGGAGAACTCGGCTCCGCCTTCGGGTTTGTTCACCGCGGAAATTCGCCCACCATGCGCCTCGACGATCGTGCGCGAGATCGACAGGCCGACCCCCATGCCAGTGCGCTTGGTGGTAATGAACGGCTGGAATAGCTGATCGGCAATCTCGGGCGCGATGCC
>JBQCFR010000150.1:0-4299 GCA_051958885.1 Tsuneonella sp. | reverse complement strand
CAGCGGCTCATCGCCGAAAGGCAGGTCGACGCCGCGGTGCTCGACATCAATGTTCACGGGCTCAAGAGCTACCCGGTGGCCGAGGCGCTGTCCGCGCTCGGCGTGCCGTACGTGTTCGCCTCGGGCTACGGCGATACGGTGCACGAAGGCGCGTTCGTCGGCATTCCGACGGTGACCAAGCCCTACGACCTCGCAGCGATCTGCCGCGCTTTCGACGAGGCAGCGCGCGCGGACTGACCGCCGAGGGCAGCCTAATGGTCGCTGGAATATACCGCGACGGTGGGCGCCAGCGGGTCGAGCCGGACCCACAGCGCCAAGGCCAGGCCGACGACCAGCAGTCCCACGCCCGCGGCAATCATGGTTCCGCGGCGCAGCCCCGGCCACAGCGGCAGCCATGACAGCGCCGCGATAGCCATCGGCAGCGCGGCGACCGGCAGCATCTTGTCGCCCACGCCTTGCACCAACTGGTGGCCGAGCTGGACCATGTACCCCGTCACCAGCGCCGCGGCGACTGCGGCCCCGGCGATGCGCACCGCGCGGCTGCCCGCCAGCACTCCGAACTGCCCCAATCCGATCACCAGCAGCGGCACCACCACGATGTAGGCGGCAGTGGGCGCGATTGCCTGGAGCACGATCGCGAGCACGAACAGCGGGAGCGACGCGGAGGCGAGCGCGCGCGCACTGCCATCCCGGCGCGCGAACACAATCATGAATGCCGCCAGCGCAGCCGCAAGTCCCACACCCTCCAGCCGTGGCAGCGCGGCGAGGCGGTCGTAATAGTTGGTCGGTCCGCTCGCGCCCGACAGCGCATTGAGCGCCCACGCCAGCAGCCCGGCCACTACGACGAGGCCAAGCATCCGACCGGCGCCGCCGAGACTCGCCCACCAGCGCGCATCCTCGCGCGGCGTGCGCCACGCGACGACGCCGAATCCGAGCGCGCCGATCAGCAGCATCGGCCAGCCGACCCAGCCCGCGTAGTGCGGCATCACGAGGCCGTACGCGTCGAAGAATACGAGGTCGGGCGCCGGCGCGGGCAACGGCTCAGCCACCGCCAGCGCGCGGGTGAGCGCGAGCACCTGCTCGCCGATGTCCTGCACGGTGCCCTGGTCGAGCCGCGCAGGCGTCGCGAGCGGCGAGTGGTAGAGTCCGGGTCGACCGATGAAGGCGAAGTTATAGGCAGCATACGGCCCGCCGAGCGCCTCGGTGAGGTCGGTGTTGTTGGGCAGCAGCTTGTATACGAACACCGAGAGCGAGGAGCCGGCGGGCCGGTGCGCCGCCGCGAAATAGCGCCGCACCGCGTTGCCGTTGCTGCGCGAGGTCTCGAATAGCGTCGCGCGCCCGCCGCCGCCGCGCGATTCGAGATTCACGATCGCGCCGACATGCCGGCGCAAAGGGTTGCTCGTGAAGAACGCCTGCGCGCCGTTGAGCCCGAGTTCCTCGGCGTCGGTAATCAGCACGATCACGTCGCGCGCGGGCGGGCCGTCGGTGGCGAGCGCGCGCACCGTCTCGAGAATCGCCGCGACTCCGGTAGTGTCATCGGGCGCGCCGGGCGAGCCCCACACGGTGTCGTGGTGCGCCATCAGCAGCACCGCGGGAAGCGAACGGTCGCGCCCCGGGAGCGTCGCGATCAAGCTGACCGCGGGCGGCGGCGCGCCGGGATTGCCGCTCCACTTGGCGAGGCGCTCGGCTGCGGCTGGCGTGAGCGGCGAGACTTGCTCGGTCACGCTCATGCCAAGCGATTCGAATCGCTGCTTGAGATAGGCGCGCACCGCCGCATCTTCGCGGGAGCCGGTGGGATGGGGGCGCGCTGCAATCCGCTCGATATCGACCATCGCGCGCCCGGCGGAAAACTCGCGCGGATCGCTCCCAGCGGGCGCCGGGCCGAACGTCGAGGTGCCGAGAATCCCGAGCGCCAACCCGGCCAGCACCGCCATCAGCCACGCGAGGCCGCTCGTTGTACGCATTGCTGTTCCCCTCCCGCGCCCAGGCCGGCGCAGCCGCGAGACTAGCCCATTCTGCGCGGACGAAAACCCGCGTTTGGGGTGGAGCAATGCCGCGCGAGCGCCTATGCGCCTCGCCATGCGCATCGCCATTGCCTCCGACCACGCCGCGTTCGAGCTCAAGGCAACCTTGCGCGAGTGGCTGATCGACGCCGGGCACGAAGTCGCCGACCTCGGCACCGACGGCGCCGACAGCGTCGATTACCCCGACTTCGGCTATAGGCTGGCCGATGTCGTCGCCGACGGGACCGCAGCGCGCGGCATAGCGCTGTGCGGCAGCGGCATCGGCATCTCGATCTCGGTCAACCGCAATCCGCGCGTGCGCTGCGCGCTGGTGTCGGAGCCGCTGTCGGCCGCCCTGGCGCGCGAGCACAACGACGCCAACGTGATCGCGCTCGGCGCGCGGCTGACCGGCATCGACATGGCGAAGGCCTGCGTCGAGGCTTTCCTCGGGACCGATTTCGCCGGCGGCCGCCACCAGCGCCGCGTCGACAAGCTCACCAATCCGCCCGCCTTCAAGGAGACGGCATGAATCAGACCGCCACCCTCGCGCGCGAGAGCGCCGAGACCCCGCTCGACCGCTTCTGGGGCGACGATCTCGCCGCCGCCGATCCCGCGGTCGCCGAAGCGATCCGCCATGAACTGGACCGCCAACGCACCCGCATCGAGCTGATCGCGAGCGAGAACATCACCAGCCGCGCGGTCCTCGAAGCGACCGGCAGCGTGTTCACCAACAAGTACGCCGAAGGCTATCCCGGCAAGCGTTACTACGGCGGCTGCGAATACGCCGACGTGGTCGAGAACCTCGCGATCGAGCGCGCCAAGGCTCTGTTCGGCTGCCAGTTCGCCAACGTCCAGCCTAACAGCGGCAGCCAGATGAACCAGGCCGTGTTCCTCGCGCTGCTGCAACCGGGCGACACGTTCATGGGGCTCGACCTCAACTCGGGCGGCCACCTCACTCACGGCTCGCCGGTCAACATGAGCGGCAAGTGGTTCAAGCCGGTGAGCTACGGCGTCCGGCGCGAGGACGAGCGGATCGACATGGAGGCGGTCGCCGCCACCGCGCGCGAGCATAGCCCCAAGCTGATGATCGCCGGCGGCACCGCCTACTCGCGGGTGTGGGACTGGGAAGCTTTCCGCCGCATCGCGGACGAGGTCGGCGCCTACCTGCTGGTCGACATGAGCCACATCGCCGGCCTCGTCGCGGGCGGCGCGCACCCCTCCCCCGTGCCGCACGCGCACGTCACCACCACCACCACGCACAAGAGCCTGCGCGGCCCGCGCTCGGGCGTGATCCTGTGGAACGACGAGGCGCTGACCAAGCCGCTCAACATGGCGGTGTTCCCGGGTTTGCAGGGCGGGCCGCTGATGCACGTCGTCGCCGCCAAGGCGGTCGCGTTCGGCGAGGCGCTGCGGCCCGATTTCGCCGACTACGCGCGGCGGATCGTCGAGAACGCCCGCGCGCTGGCGCAGGGCGTCGAGGCGGGCGGGCTGCGCGTGGTCTCCGGCGGCACCGACAATCACTCGATGCTGGTCGATCTCACCCCCAAGGACGTGACCGGCAAGGCGGCCGAGGCGGGGCTCGACCGCGCCTATCTCACCTGCAACAAGAACGGCATCCCCTACGACACCCGCAGCCCGTTCGTGACCAGCGGCATCCGCCTCGGCACGCCCGCCGGCACCACCCGCGGGTTCGGGACGGACGAGTTCCGCCGCATCGGCGGGCTGATCGCCGAAGTGGTCGATGGCCTCTCGCGCAACGGACCCGAAGGCGATGCGCAAGTGGAACAAAGCGTGCGCCGCCGCGTCGGCGAACTGTGTGAAGCGTTTCCCGTCTACCCCGGAAGGTAACTCAGATGGACAACAACAACCGCAACGATTGGGTCGAGGACGTCAAGGCCGAGGTCAGCGGCATGGCCAAGGAAGGCATGCACCACCCTTCGACCAAACCGGTGCTGACGGGCGCTGCGATCGGCGCGGTCGCCGGCGTGCTGCTGCCGTTCGTCTCGCTCCCCATCGGCGCGCTCGCGGGTGCCGGCCTCGCGCTGTACACGCGCATCAAGAAGTAAGCGCGAGAGCCGATGCGCTGCCCTTACTGCGCGCATGACGATTCGCAGGTCAAGGACAGCCGCCCGACCGAAGACAACACCGCGATCCGCCGCCGTCGCCAGTGCGACGGCTGCGGCGCGCGGTTCACGACATTCGAGCGCGTGCAATTGCGCGAAGTCGCCGTGGTCAAGTCCGGCGGCCGGCGCGAGCCGTTCGACCGCTCCAAGCTCGAGCAATCGCTCACCCTCGC
>JBQCFR010000149.1:0-4636 GCA_051958885.1 Tsuneonella sp. | reverse complement strand
GCGACTTGCGCGCCGGCCGGGTGGCCGGTGATCAGCGAAACGGCCGCGCCGCCCACCAGCAGCGCCGTTGTCAGTCCATAGGAGTATCGCACGGGCTTCACGTCCTTCATTTCCTCTCAGTTGCAGCGCCCCTGGCGCCGTTCCAGCCCCGCGCGCGGATTCACGCCTGCGGGGCTTAACCTCTATTGAACGACAGGCGTAGTCGTTCCGGCGCCGACACTACTTCTGACCGCGAAATTGCTTGAGGTACTCGTTGTCCGGCGAGAGGATGATCTGGCTCGATCCGGTCCCCTCCCCAAAGGTCGTGTCGTAGCTCTGCATGGCGCGATAGAAATCGTAGAACTGCGGGTCCTGGTTGTAGGCGTCCGCATAGATCTTCGACGCCTGTGCATCGGCATCGGCCCGGATGATCTGGGCATTCTTCTGTCCTTGCGCGCGGATCGTCGCCGCCTCCTGCTGGCGCGCGGTCTTCATTCGGGCGAAGGCGGATTCGAGCGGCGTGCCGTCGGGCAGGTCCGCGCGCTTGATCCGCACGTCGATCACCTGCGCCCCGTATTCGCGCGCCTGGGTGTCGAGCAGCTTGCGAATGTTCTGCATCGTCGTGCCGCGCTCGGCGGTGAGCAGCGAGCCGAAGCTGCGCCGGCCGAGCTCCTGGCGGACCACCGAGGAGAGGATCGGGGCGAGCTGCCTTTCGACGTTCTCGACCGTGCGCGCGGTCTGCACCATCTTGACCGGATCGATGATCCGGTAGCGGGCGTAGGCGTCGACGTTGAGGCGCAGCTGGTCGGTCGAGAGCACCTGCTGGGGCTCCATGTCGATATCGAGCACGCGCTTGTCGATATACTCGACCCGGTCGACGAACGGGATGCGCCACCACACGCCGGCGCCGGTGCTGCCGTAAGGCTGGTTGGGCTTGAACTTGTTGACCACCGAGACCGGATCGCCGTTGCGGATGATCACCGCCTGCTGCGTTTCGGGAACGACGATCAGCGTCGAGAGCACGGCGACCAGCGCGGCGGCGACCGCGATGATGCTCAGCTTGTGATCCTGCCAGAAGGTTTCCATGAGCGCTTACTTCTGTCCCGTCTCGGCGGCGGACTGCTTCGCCCCGCGCTTGATCTGCGGCAGCGGCAGATAGCTGTTCACGCCCGGCGCCTCGACGATGACCTTGTCGGTCTTGCCGAGCACGCGCTCCATGGTCTCGTAATACATTCGGCGGCGGGTGACCTCGGGCGCCAGCTTGTACTGCGCATAGACCTTGTCGAACGAGGTCGCGTCACCCTGCGCGCGGGCGAGCACCTGCTGCGCCACGGCTTCGGCCTGGTTGACGTAGCCTTGCGCCTCCTGCTGCGCGGCCGACACGTCCTTGAACGCATCCTCGACCTCGGCTGGCGGGTCGGTCTTGTTGATCTGCACGCCCTGAACCGCGATGCCCGAGCGGTAAGCGTCGAGCACCTGCTGCATTCGCGTGCGCACCGCGTTCTCGGTGTCGGCGCGTCCCGCGCCCGAGAAGATGCGGTCGAGCGACTCCTCCGCCACCGACGAGCGCATCGCCGCTTCGGCGACCTGGCGCACGGTGTCCTCCGGATTGAGCATCTGGAACTTGTATTGCTTCAAGTCCTTGATGTTCCAGCGCACCACGTAGCTGAGGTCGACCAGGTTCTGGTCGCCGGTCAGCATCAGCCGCTGCGCCGAACCTTCGGGGATCTTCTCGCTGCGGAACTCGCTGACGTTCTCGACCGCGACCTGCTGCAGCGGCCAGGGGAGCGTCATGCTGAGCCCCGGCGTCAGCGTGCGCGAATACTTGCCGAAGGTGGTGACAATGCCCTCTTCGCGCGGGCCGATCTGATGGACCATGCTGAAGGCGAGCCACACCAGCAGGATCGCCCCCACGGCGAGCGGGAACCAGGACTTGCCGCCAGGCCGCTCGGGCAATCGGAAGTTGGGTCCGCCGGGGCCACCCAGGCGGCGGCGTGGCCCTTCGGGGCCGCGGCTCTTGAAGATGTCCTCGATGCTGGCGGAACGGCGCGGCTCTTCGCTTCCGCCTGGCGGCAGCCACGGATTGCGCGGCCCTGCCGGCTTGTCCGCCTTCGGTTCGGTCGGCTCGCCGGAAGCAGGAGCGGCGGGCTCTTCGTCCCCGCTCGGCTTTCCCTTGCCGCCCCAGGGGCTCTTTCCCGCCATCGTCAGGCCGATCCTGCGTCCCATCCCGTAAACGTTCATGTGCCTCTGTATAGGTCGAGAACGCGGGAAAAACAGGGGTTGCCCAAGCGAAATTGGTGCTAGTGCCCGGCGCCATGGACGATCAATCGCTGAAAGCCCGCCTGCCGCAGTCGATCGCGCAGCGCGTGCGCTCGCTCAAGGAGCGCGGCGGGGTGGTCACCGCTATCCTCGATGCAGAGGGACTACCGGCGCGCCAGCGCGGCGATCTGGAACAGGCCGTGAAGGACATGCTCGGCGGCGCCGAGGGCGTTAGCGAGGTGCGCGTGGCGCTGATGGGCGAACGCGAAGCACCGGCCGCGCTGCCGCCGATCGTCGCCATTGGATCGGGCAAGGGCGGTGTGGGCAAGTCGACGCTCACCGCCAATCTCGCGGTCGCGCTGGCACGCATGGGGCGCAAGGTCGGGCTGGTCGATGCCGATATCTATGGGCCCAGCCAGCCCACGCTGCTCGGTACCGAAGGCGAGCGCCCGCAGGCGGAGAACGACAAGCTGATCCCCGTGAAAAGCCGCTTCGGCGTGCCGATGCTGTCGATGGGGCACCTGGTCGAGCCCGGCAAGGCGCTCGCCTGGCGCGGGCCGATGGCGGGCAACGCGATGGCGCAGCTCGTCGACGCGCATTGGGGCAACACGCAAGTCCTGCTGCTCGACCTGCCGCCGGGCACTGGGGACGTCCAGCTGACGATGCTGCAGAAGCACAAGCCGGCAGGCGCAATCATCGTCTCGACCCCGCAGGACCTCGCGCTGATCGACGCGCAGCGGGCAGCGCAGCTGTTCGAGATGGGGAAGGTGCCGCTGATCGGCCTGGTCGCGAACATGGCGGGCTACGTCTGCCCGCACTGCGGCGAGACGAGCGATCCGTTCGGTAGCGGCGGGGTCGAGGCCGCAGCGCGCGCGCAGGGCATACCGTTCCTCGGCCGCATCCCGCTCGCGCTGCCGATCCGCGAAGCGAGCGACGCAGGCACTCCGCCGGCGGCGGGCGACGGAACGGAAGCCGAGCCGTTTCGCGCGATCGCCGCTAGGCTTGCAGCCTGGCTCGACAAGGCCAAAGCCTGACGATGCAGGTCAGCCGGCGCGGATTGCTGGCAGGGGCGGCGGTCGGCGGCGGGCTCGTCGTCGCGTGGGCGCTGTGGCCGCGCGCCTACGCGCCTCCGCTCACGCCGGGGCGCGGCGAGTGGGCGTTCGGCGCCTGGCTCAAGATCGGGCGTGACGGGGTGGTGACGGTCGCGGTGCCGCAGCTCGAAATGGGGCAGGGGGTCACGACCATCCTGCCGCAGGTCGTCGCCACCGAGCTGGGCGCCGACTGGCGCCAGGTCGCGGTCGAGCCCGCGCCGGTGTCGGGCGCCTACGCCAACCTGCCGCTCGCCGCGAAGTGGGCGCCGCTGTGGATGCCTGTCGCGCCGGGGCTCGCCGACGATCCGGGCGACGGCCTCTCGCGCCGTCTGGCCGAGGACGCCGACTTCGTCGTCACGGCGGATGGAACATCGCTCGCCGCCTTCGAGCAGCCGTGCCGCCACGCCGCCGGCGCGGCGCGCGCAATGCTGATGCAGGCGGCCGCCGCGCGGTGGGGTGTCGCGTGGGAGGAATGCGACACGAGTGCAGGGTTCGTTGTCCATGAGGACAAGCGGCTGAGCTTCGCGTCGCTAGCCGAGGAGGCGGCGCGCTATGACGTGCCGGACAATCCGCCGCTGCGGCCCGAGCCCGCCTTCGACGTCCCGCTTCCGGGCGACGAGGAGGAGGTGCAGGTGGCCTTCCCGCGGCTCGACCTGCCGGCCAAGGCCGACGGCAGCTTCCTGTTCGCGGGCGACGTGCGGCTCCCCGGCATGCTCTACGCCGCAATCCGCCACGCACCCGAGGGGGGCGAGCTGATCAAGTACGACGCGGCCGCGGCCAAGCGCATCCGCGGACTGCGCCGCGTGGTCAAGGCGAACGCGTGGATCGCCGCGCTGGCGGACACGTGGTGGGCCGCCGAGCGCACGCTCGATGCGTTGCAGCCGCAGTTCCGCGTCGCGCATCCGATCGAGAGCGACCGCATCGAGGAGGCGCTCGACCACGAGCTGGAGAAGGGTGAGGCGATCCGTATCGCCGCGCGTGGCGGGGGCGACGCCAATGCCGGCGTACCCTCGCTGACGCTGCGCTACGATGTCGCCCCCGCGACGCAGGCCCCGCTGGAGACCGCCAGCGCGACCGCACGCCTCGACGGCGGAACGCTCGAGCTGTGGGTCGCCAGCCAAGCGCCCGAGCGCGCGCGCGCCGCGGCCGCGAAGGCGGCGGGCGTCGCCGAAAGCGATACGGTGCTCTATCCGATGGCAGCCGGGGGCAGCTTCGACCGGCGGCTCGATCACGATCACGCGGTCGAGGCCGCGATCCTCGCGCGCGAGGCCGCTCCGCGTCCCGTGCAGCTCGTCTGGAGCCGGTGG
>JBQCFR010000148.1:0-2338 GCA_051958885.1 Tsuneonella sp. | reverse complement strand
CGAGGTCCATCAGCATGGTCTTGACCGCGGCCGCGCCGATGTCGGCGGTGAACGCGTCCTCGCCGTACTCGTCCTGCGCGTCGAGCAGCTCATCCTCGGTGAGCGTCTGGTACTTCTCAAGCGGGGTCAGGCCGGGCTCGGTGACGATGTAGGCTTCGAAGTAGAGCACGCGCTCGAGCTGCTTCAGCTGCATGTCGAGCAGCAGGCCGATGCGGCTCGGCAGCGACTTCAGGAACCAGATGTGCGCTACGGGAGCCGCGAGCTCGATGTGGCCCATGCGCTCGCGGCGGACCTTGGTGACGGTCACCTCGACTCCGCACTTCTCGCACACGACGCCCTTGTACTTCATGCGCTTGTACTTGCCGCACAGGCACTCGTAGTCCTTCACCGGACCGAAGATGCGCGCGCAGAACAGGCCGTCACGCTCGGGCTTGAACGTGCGGTAGTTGATTGTCTCGGGCTTCTTGATCTCGCCAAACGACCACGAGCGGATCCGTTCAGGCGAGGCGATGCCGATCTGGATCTGGTCGAACGTCTCGGGCTTGGCGAGCTGGTTGGTGAATTTGGTCAGTTCGTTCATTTTTGGTCTTCCCCACAAAGGGTTCAAATCCTGTTCCCGTTCGTCCTGAGGAGCCGAAGCCGGATGGCTGAGGCGTCTCGAAGGACCCTTCGAGATGGTTCGGACTGCGTCCTCACCTCCTCAGGGCGAACGGGTAATATCCGTCGTAGCGCGGCTATTCCGCCGCCAGCGGCAGGCCGTTCTCGTCCTCGTCTTCGCCCAGCGACTTGAGCTCGACGTTGAGGCCGAGGCTGCGCATTTCCTTCACGAGCACGTTGAAGCTCTCCGGAATGCCGGCCTCGAACGTGTCGTCGCCCTTGACGATCGCCTCGTAGACCTTCTGCCGGCCGACCACGTCGTCCGACTTCACGGTGAGCATTTCCTGCAGGGTGTAGGCGGCGCCATAGGCCTGGAGCGCCCAGACCTCCATTTCGCCGAAGCGCTGGCCGCCGAACTGCGCCTTGCCGCCCAGCGGCTGCTGGGTCACGAGCGAGTACGGCCCGATCGAACGCGCGTGGATCTTGTCGTCGACCAGGTGGTGCAGCTTGAGCATGTAAATGTAGCCCACCGTCACCCGCCGGTCGAACGCCTCGCCGGTGCGCCCGTCGAACAGCACGACCTGGCCCGAGCCGGGCAGGCCAGCTTTCTCGAGCATCGCGGTCACGTCGCTCTCACGCGCACCGTCGAACACCGGAGTGCCCATCGGCACGCCGTTCTTCAGGTTTTCCGCCAGCTCGACGATCTCGTCGGTCCCGCGGCTCTCGATGTCGGCGTGGTACTGCTCGCCGTAGACATCCTTGAGCCGGTCGACCACCGCCGCCGGGGCCTTGGCGCTCTCGGGGTTCGGGTTCTCCGAACGCCACTGTTCGAGCGCCGCGGTGACCTGCTGGCCGAGACCGCGCGCGGCCATGCCGAGGTGGGTCTCGAAGATCTGCCCGACGTTCATGCGCGAAGGCACACCGAGCGGGTTGAGCACCACGTCGACCGGGGTGCCGTCTTCGAGGAACGGCATGTCCTCGGCCGGGAGGATGCGGCTGATCACACCCTTGTTGCCGTGGCGACCGGCCATCTTGTCGCCCGGCTGCAGCTTGCGCTTCACCGCGACGAAGACCTTGACCATCTTGAGCACGCCCGGCGCGAGCTCGTCGCCCCGTTCGAGCTTCTCGCGGCGGTCCTCGAACTTCTCCTCGATGACCTTGATCGCCTCGTCGTACTGCGCCTTGATCGCCTCGATCTGCGCCTGGCGGCTATCGTCGGCGACGGCGAACTTGAACCATTCGAACCGCTCGACGCCCTCGAGCAGCTCGTCGGTGATCGCCTCGCCCTTCTTGATGCCCTTGGGCGCAGCCGATGCGGTCTGGCCGACGAGCATGTCCTTGAGGCGGTTGTAGGTCGCCCGGTTGAGGATCGCGCGCTCGTCCTGGCTGTCCTTGCGCAGGCGCTCGATTTCCTCGTTCTGGATCGCGCGGGTACGGTCGTCGATCTCGATGCCGTGGCGGTTGAACACCCGCACCTCGACGATCGTGCCCGAAACGCCGGGCGGCAGCCGCAGCGAGGTGTCGCGCACGTCGCTCGCCTTCTCGCCGAAGATCGCGCGCAGGAGCTTCTCCTCCGGCGTCATCGCGCTTTCGCCCTTCGGCGTGATCTTGCCGACGAGGATGTCGCCCGGGTGCACTTCGGCGCCGATGTAGACGATGCCCGCCTCGTCGAGGTTGCGCAGCGCTTCCTCGCC
Source organism: Tsuneonella sp. (assembly GCA_051958885.1). Classification (GTDB taxonomy): domain Bacteria; phylum Pseudomonadota; class Alphaproteobacteria; order Sphingomonadales; family Sphingomonadaceae; genus Tsuneonella. The sequence continues at coordinate 47 of JBQCFR010000148.1, read as the reverse complement.
GACGTTGGGAATGTCGCGGGTGATGTCCTCCGGCCCGAGCTTGGTGT
>JBQCFR010000147.1:0-4349 GCA_051958885.1 Tsuneonella sp. | reverse complement strand
GACCTCCGCTTTCGAGTAGATCTGCTTCAGGTGACTGCGCACCGTGCCGATCGAAATGCCGAGCTCGTCGGCGATGTCGCGCGGCGTGTGCAAGCGGCCGAACAGGTCGAGAATGCTGGCTTCCGACCGGGTCAGGTTGAGCTCTTCGGCAAGACCGCTCTCGGCAACCCCAAGACAGGGCGCCGAGAGGCTGCAGATCATCGCGATCGTCCGGTGCCGCGTCGGCAAAACCCACGCGCGTAGAAGGGCCCAATGCCCCTTGGCCTGTGCGCGCAGGAGATGCTGGCGCGGCGTGCTGTCGAGGCTCTCGAGGAAGGCGTGCGCGCCGTTGACCTGGTTGGTCGAAGGGAAGTGGAGTTGCCCCTTCTGCAGGATCACCGGCGCGGGCTCGGTCAGTATTTCCTCCGCTCGATCCGACTGCCAGAGAACCTGAAGATCGGGGCGGATGACGACCTTGGCGCGCCGAGCGAGATCGGTCAGCGCCTCTCCGATAAGCCGTTCGTATTCCGGCTCGTCGAACCGAGTCCGTGCCGCCCCCGCCGCCATTTGCCTGCGTCTCCCCCGAGCGAGATTTGCAGGCGTTTTGGAGAATAACGCCGGAGCCGAAGCTGCCGCCGTTCCAAGACGATGCCTGCAAACATCAAACCTGTCTTAGGACGTTAACCGCCGATCGCCATGAAGAATTGGAAAAAAGCACCACATCGGACGCGATTATTTGAGCCGCCATAAAGGTAACTGGAGCGGCCGGGCGGCTTCATGGGGAGCCGGACGCGCGCAACACCGGCGATCGGGCGATGCCTGCTCTTCCGCTCGCTGCCGATCCTCGCTAACGCCGGCGCATGACAGCCCCGCGCCTGCGCATCCTCGCCACCGGCGGCACGATCGCGGGCGCGGCGGGCTCGGCGCTCGAACGCGGCTACCGCGCCGGGCAGATTGCCATCGCCGATCTGGTGGCGCAGGCCGCCGTGCTCGGAATCGATGCAAAGCTCGACGGCAGCGACATCGCCCGGGTCGGGTCGCAGGACATCGGCTGGAATGAGTGGCGGGCACTCCACGCGGAGACTTCGGCCGCGCTCGCCGACCCGGCGATAGGCGGCGTGATCGTGACGCACGGCACCGACACCGCGGAGGAAACCGCGCTGCTGCTCGACATCACGCTGCCCGCCGGCAAGCCGGTGGTGCTGGTGGGGGCGATGCGGCCGGCCGATGCGGTGGGCAGCGACGGCATGCGCAACTTCGCGAACGCGGTGCGGGTGGCGGGCGATGCGCAAGCGGCCCGGCGCGGAGTGCTGGTGGTAATGGGCGACGCGGTGTTCGCCGCGCATGACGTGCGCAAGGCCGCGACCAGCGGCGCCGACGCGTTCCGCGGATTCCCCCGCGGCCCGCTCGCCGCGGTCACCCCGCGCTCGCTCGACTGGTTCGGCCCGCCCGACCGGGAGGCCGGCCCCGCGCGGTTTGCCTGGCCCGAGGCTCTGCCCCGCGTCGAGATCCTCTACGCCTATGCGGGCATGGAGGCCTCGACCGTACATGCGGCGGTTGCCGGCGGCGCGCAGGGCGTGGTGCTGGCCGGGATGGGCAACGGTAACGCGCCCGCCGCGGTGCTCGCAGCGCTGCGCGAAGCCGGCCTTCCGGTGATTCGCTCGAGCCGGGTCGACCAGGGATCAGTCGACCGCAATCTGGAGGTCGACGACGACGCCTGCGGCTTCGTCGCCGCGCGCTCGCTCGGGCCCGCCAAGGCGCGAGTGTTGCTGCAAGTCCTCCTGGCGAACGGGATCACTAAGCCGGCGGCGATCCAGGCGGAGTTCGACCGGCGCTAGGCTCTCCGATTCACCGTTCGTCCCGAGCAGCAGTCGAGGCCGCCGGCCGAGCGCGTGTCGAGGGACCGCGAGGCTGTCTCGACTTCGGTTCTCGGCAAGCTCGAACCTGCGCTCGACACGAGCGGGACTTAGTAATTGGCGTCTCGAAGGACCTCAGCCCCAGGGCGTGACGAGGTACTTCTCGCCCGTCTGCATCCGGCGATAGTCGCACGCCGCGTCCTTCTCCAGCATCTGCTCGAGCGTCACCTCGCGCTTGTAGCTGCTGGCGAACGTGCCGGTGATGTTGTCTAGCACGCGTTGGCGCATGCGGACCATTGTCTCCATCCCGGCCTGGGCGAGGAACGGGGTGAGCAGCCAGCCCGAGAGCGTCCAGCCGAAGCCGTAGCTCGGCGTCAGGATCGTCGGGCCGAGGTCGAGCCGGCCGTAGATGAACATGCGCTTCTGTTGGTTCGAGCCGTAGCGGCTGTAGTCGCTCATCTTGCGCACGGCGACGCGCTCCATCGCCTTGAAGCAGGCGTCCACCGTGGTGCCGCCGCCGATCGGATCGAAGCCGTAGTAGGCGCCCGTCGCGTCGATCGCGGCGCACAGCTTATCCATGAAGTCGTCGGCCGACGAATTGACGACGTGCTTCGCGCCGATCCCCTTGAGCAGGTCGACCTGCTCCTGCTTGCGCACGATGTTGACCAGCTCCAGCCCGTCCTCCTGGCAGATCTTGACGAGCATCTGGCCGAGGTTCGAAGCGGCGGCGGCGTGGATCAGCGCCTTCTGCCCGTCCATTTTGGCGTTCTCGGCGAACCCGAGCGCGGTCATCGGGTTGACGAAAGCGCTCGCCCCATCGCGCGAGGAGACGTCGCCCAGCGGCAGGCACATCGCGGCGTCGGCGATGGCGTATTGCGAGAACGCGTGGCCAGGCACGCAGGCGACCCGCTGGCCGATGAGGGCCTGCGCTTGCGGCGAATCTCCCGCGGCGACCACCGTACCGGCGCCTTCGTTACCGACCGGCATGCGCTGGCCGGGGCGGCCCTTGGCGGCCGAGTTGAACGGCTCGGGCATCTTCGCGACGAGTTTGCCGGCCGAGTATTGCGCGTTGTCGATGTCCGAGGGGCCGAACAGCAGTGCGAGATCGCTCGGATTGATTGGCGCGGCCTCCATCTTGACCAGCACCTGGTTGCCGGTCGGATCGGGGAACTGCGTCTCGGCCACCTCGACCGTCAGCGTGCCGTCGGGGGCGAGGGTGGTGAACAGCTGCTTGCCGGTGGTGGTCATCGTGGGCTCCTCTCGTTTCCGGTTGCCGCATGGCTAGGCTGCCTGGGCGCCGATTGCTAGGTTTCGTCTCGCAACCCGTCTTGCGGATAGACCGCGCGCACGAAGTAGAGCCCATGCGGCGGGGCGTTGAGGCCGAGCGCTTGCCGATCGCGGGCAGCGAGCGCCTCGGCCACCTGTTCCTCGCGCCAGCGCCCCATGCCGACGAGCGCGAGGCAGCCGACCATCGAGCGCACTTGGTGATGCAGGAAGCTGCGCGCCGCGGCCTCGACGATCAGGTCGTCGCCCGCGCGCCGCACCGCGATCCGGTCGAGCGTCTTGACGGGGCTCGCCGCCTGGCAGTGCGTCGAGCGGAAGGTGGTGAAATCGTGGCTGCCGACAAGCGCCTGCGAGGCGCGGTGCATCGCGTGTTCGTCAAGCTTCTGAGCCACTTGCCAGGCGCGGTTGAGATCGAGTGTGAGCGGGGCGCGGCGATTGGCGATGCGGTATTCGTAAGCGCGCCCCACGCACGAAAACCGCGCGTGCCAGTCCTCCGGCATGACCTCGCAGGCGAGCACGGCGATAGGGTCCGGACGCAGATGCGCGTTGAGCGCCTCCATCAGCCGGAACGGCGCGATGTCTTTGCCGATGTCCACATGGCTGCGCATCGCCAGTGCGTGGACCCCGGTGTCGGTCCGCCCGGCCGAATGAAGCGTCGCCTCCTCGCCGGTCACGCCGAGCACCGCGCGCTCGACCGCCGCCTGCACGGTCGGCCCATGCGCCTGGCGCTGCAGGCCCATGAACGGCGTGCCGTCGAATTCGAGCGTGAGCGCGAAGCGGGTCATGACTGCAGCCGTCCTGCAACATGCTTCGACAGGCTCAGCATGAGCGGAGTCTGATACCAATTTCGCTCAGCCTGAGCTTGTCGAAGGCCGCGCGCTGACCGAGCCTTCCGCATCACCCGACAATCGTGCCCGCCGGAACAGCCTTGCCGCGCAGGAAGGCGGCCGCGTCCATCGCCGGCTTGCCCGCGCGCTGGACCAGTGTGGGGCGCAGCGCGGCGTAGCCGCAGGCGATCGTGAGCGCGTCGTCGAGCGTGCGACCGGGCTTACCCTCGCGTCCGATCACTTCGGCTCGGAGCACCTTGATGCGCTCGCCGTCGAGCTCGAACCAGGCGCCGTGGAAGGGGGCGAGGGCGCGCACCTGGCGCTCGATCGCCTCGGCATCGCCCGTCCAGTCGATCCGCGCCTCGGCCTTGTCGATCTTGGGCGCATAAGTCGCCTCGGCGTC
>JBQCFR010000146.1:0-3155 GCA_051958885.1 Tsuneonella sp. | reverse complement strand
GAGACCGCCGCTCAGCTTGCCCAAGCGCAGGAGCCGCTGGTTTTGCGCCAGCGCGAAGTACTAGCCGCGCGCGTCGCGGAGCCGGAAGTCGCCGCGCCGAAGAAGCGGTCGCCCGTTCGCGCACGCCGCTCCGCGCTCGATCGCGGCAGCCGCGCCGCCTTCACGCTGCGGCTCGACTCCGAACGTCACCTGAAGCTTCGGCTTGCCTGCACCGTCCGAGGCCGCAGCGCGCAGCAACTGGTGACCGAAGCGCTCGATGCGCTGCTCGACGAGATGACCGACGTGCGCTCGCTCGCCGCGCAGGTCCAGCGCAGCTGACTTAATTCGAGGGGGATACGCCATGATCCGCACCGCAAACCGCAACCCGATGATCGCGCTCGCCGCGGGCACCGCGCTCGCCGCTCTCGCGCTGGCCGGCTGCGCCGCGACGGTCGCTCCGCCGGCGAGCGCTTCGGCCGCCGAGGCGCAGACGATGCTCGCTCACGGCAAGGCGGACAAGGCGGTCGAGAGCGCCGAGGCCGCCGTGCTGGCGCAGCCGCGCAATGCCGCCTTCCGCGCCGTGCTCGGGGCGGCATACCTCGAAGCCGGACGCTTCGAGTCGGCGGCGACCTCGTTCGACGACGCGATGAAGCTCGGCGATCAGACCTCGCGCACCGCGCTCAGCTATGCGCTCGCCAAGTCCGCTGCCGGTGACAGCCGCGCCGCGCTGGCGGTGCTCGAGGACTGGCGCGACGATATCCCCGCTTCCGATCTCGGTCTAGCGATGGCGCTCGCAGGCCGCCCCGACCAGGGCGTGCAAATCCTCTCCAACGCGCTGCGCGGGGGCGAGAACACCCCCAAGGTGCGTCAGAACCTCGCTTACGCCTATGCCTTGATGGGCGACTGGAGTTCGGCCCGCATCATGGCGGCCGAGGACGTGCCGGCCGACAAGCTCGGCGAGCGGCTCGGCCAGTGGGCCGCGACCGCGCGCCCTGACCTCGCCCAGGCGCGCGTCGCCACGCTGCTGGGCGTCCCGCAGGTGGCCGATTCGGGTCAGCCGGCGCAGCTCGCGCTGGTCAACAACCCCAGCGTCGAGCAGCTCGCGTCCGAGGCGGCCGCGCAGGCGAGCCAGCCACAAGTGGCGCAAGGCGGAGAGTTGCCGGCGCTCGGTGCGCCCGCGAACACGCAGGTCGCGGCTGCCGAGTCCTTGCCGGTTTCGGCACCCGTCGCCGCGCCGCCCGCTCAGCCCGTCGCCGACAGCTTTGCCCAAGCCTTCGCCGAGGCAGCGCCGACCGGCGCCACTCCGGCCCAGAGGGTCGAAAACGCCGCGCGCTTCGTGGCGAACCCGGTGGTTCAGGCAATTCCCGCGAGCTACGAGGCTCCGGCGCCGAGGCCGCGCCGCGTGACCGGGCAGGTTGCGGGCACTATCGCTACGCCCGCCGCCGCGACGCACCACACAGCAGCAGCGGCTCCGGCCCCAAGCGGCGATCACCTGGTCCAGCTCGGCAGCTTCTCGAGCGAGCAGGGCGCGCGCCGGGCGTGGGGCATCTACGTGAGCCGCTATCCCGAGCTCGCGCGCTACGACATGGTCATCACCCAGGCGGTGGTGCGCGGCAAGAACTACTGGCGCGTATCGGCGGGCGGCTTCGCCCGCGCCGATGCAAGCTCGATGTGCGGCCGCGTCAAATCCGGCGGCAACGGCTGCATCGCCTGGGCCGAGGGCAGCCCGCTGCCCGGCGCCGTGGATCGCGGCGTGCGGATGGCCTCGCGCTAAAGACAGATTTCGCAGACCGAGTGGGGAGGCCTCTTCCGGCGACGGAGGAGGCCTTTTCTCGTCTGCCTCGTCAGACTTCGACCCCGCCCTTCCACAGCCGCAGCGCGCGGCCCTGTGTGGGCTGGCGGTCGAACGGGGTGTTGCCGGCGGTCGCTTCCATCTTGCGGCTGTCGATCACCCACGGACGCTCGGGGTCGATCAGCACCACGTCGGCCTCGTAGCCCTCAGCGAGCACGCCCGTCTCCACCCCGAGCAGACGCGCGGGATTGGCGGCGAGCAGATCGAACGCCCGCGGCAGATTGATCAGCCCGTCGCGCACCAGTGCGAGCACCATCGCCAGCAGCGTTTCCGCGCCCGCCATGCCCGGAGCGGCGTCGGCGAAAGGCAACCGCTTGTCCTCGGGACCGCGCGGATCGTGGCCGCTGGCGACCACGTCGATGGTCCCGTCCGTCAGAGCCTCCAGCACCGCCCGGCGATCGTTTTCGCTCCGGAGCGGGGGTGACAGGCGGGCGAACGTGCGGAAGTCGCCGGTCGCGAGATCGGATAGCATGAAATGCGCCGGGGTGACTCCCGCGGTCACCCGGACGCCGCGCCTTTTAGCCGCGCGCACCAGGTCGAGCGCAGCGCGCGTCGTCACCTGGCGCAAGTGCAGCCGGGCCCCCGCAAGTTCCGCCAGCGCGATATCGCGCGCGGCGGCGAGCGCCTCCGCGTCGGCGGGCGCGCTCGGCAGGCCCAGCCGCGTCGCCATCTCGCCCGCGGTGGCGACCGCGCCGTGCGCCAGGCCGCCGTCCTCGGCATGGCTGACCACCACGAGATCGAGCATGGCCGCATATTTCAGCAGCCGCAGCATCGCGCCAGAATCGGCGATCCAGCGGCGCCCGGTCGCGACCGCCCGCGCCCCCGCCTCGCGCATCAGCGCCAGCTCGGCCATCTGCTCGCCGGCCAGGCCTACCGTCGCCGCGCCCAGCGGATGGACCCACAAGTCCGGCTTGCCGCTCTGCGCCGCGAAGCGGACGCGGGCGGGGTGATCGAGCGGCGGATGCTGGTCGGGCATCAGCGCCGCGCGCGCGATGCCGCCGAAGCGAAACGCCGGCTTGTCGATCGCGAACACCCCGAAATCGATCAGCGCCGGGGCAACCACCAGCCCCGCGGCGTCGACCACCTCGTCACCCGCCTGCGCCGCGCCGAATCCCGCGATCCGGCCATCGCTCAGCCTGATCGATCCCGTGTGCACACCGGCAGGCGTCACCAGGCGCGCGTTCGCAATCGTCAGGCCCTGCGACTGCTTCATGCCGCGTCTCCCCAGCCCGCGACCCCGCGCCCGCGCCGTGTCAACACGTCGAGACAGGCCATGCGGATCGCCACGCCCATCTCGACCTGGCGGGTGATGATCGAGCGGTCG
>JBQCFR010000145.1:0-5487 GCA_051958885.1 Tsuneonella sp. | reverse complement strand
GCAAGCTCAGATTGCGATCCGCTGCTCGGCGCGGCCCGCGCCGGCCGCCCCGTCGGCTGCCGGATTGAGCTGCAGGAACTCGTAGGTCAGCAGAGTGGCGAAGAGGATCCATGCCAGGTACGGCAGCAGGAGCACCGCGGCGAGCCGGCGCACGCGCCAGAAGAGCACGATGGTGACGATCACCAGCACGTCGAGCGCGGCAATGACGCCGAGCGCGGCAGTAATCTCGTGCGCGGCGAAGAACGTCGGCGTCCACGCGAGGTTGACGACGAACTGGATCACGAACGCCGCGATTGCCGCCGTGCGCCCGCGCGCGCCCCAAGCGGCGCAGACCATCGCCAGCGCGAGGCCCATGAGTACGTAGAGGATCGACCACACGATCCCGAACCACATCGGCGGGGGGAAGATCGCCGGCTTCTCAAGCGCGTCGAACCAGGGGTTGCCGGGCCCGCTCCCCGCCACTTGGCCCGAAAGGAAGCCGAGCAGCACCACCGTCGGCACGATGAACAGCGCCCAGCGAATGAAGCTGGCGCGCAACTGGCCGCGCGATGCGAGAGCGGTCATGCAATCTCCGACAGGGCGATTCGACTCAGGATATTGGCCGCGCCGGCCAATCCGCGCAACGTGCCGTCCACAGCCGCGTCAACCTCGCCCGCCCGAGATCAGGAACTCGGTGTTGCCCTCCGGTCCCTTGATCGGGCTTTCGACGATGCCCTGCACGCGCCATCCGCTGCTTTCGAGCCATGAGCGCACCTCATCGCACACGCGCGCCTGCAATACTGGATCGCGCACCACCCCGCCCTTGCCGACTTCCTCGCGTCCGACCTCGAACTGCGGCTTGATGAGCGCGACCAACCGGCAGCGGGGAGCGGCCAGTTCGAGCGGCCGTTCGAGCACCTTGGCGAGCCCGATGAACGAGGCGTCGCACACCACCCAGTCGCACTGTGCGTCGATCTGGTCGCGCGTCAGAACGCGCGCGCTGGTCTGCTCGAGCACGGTCACCCGCGGGTCCTGCCGCAGTTTCCAGGCGAGCTGGTTGGTCCCGCTGTCGACCGCGAACACGTGCGCCGCCCCGTTGGCCAGCAGCACGTCGGTAAATCCTCCGGTCGAGCTGCCGATGTCCATCGCCACCGCGCCCGCCGGATCGAGACCGAACGCCGCCAGTGCGTGCGCCAGCTTGATCCCGCCGCGCGAAACCCACGGGTGATCACGCCCGCGCACCTCGATCGCGGCGTCCTCCGCCACCGGCTGACCGGGCTTGGCGAGCTTGGTTTCGCCGGCGTAGACGAGACCGGCCATCACCAGCGCCTGCGCCCGCGTGCGGCTCTCGGCGAGGCCGCGCGCGACGAGGAGCTGATCGAGGCGCATCTTCTTGGCCATGGACCCGAAAGCCGGTAGCGCGCGTTGGACGCGATAGGAACCGGGAGACTGCATGACTTCGCTCCGCACCATCCTCGGCGTGGCCGCCGGCAGCCTGGCGCTTGCTGGCTGCGTCCCGGCAGCGCCTCCACCTGCGTCAAGTCCGCCTGTAGCGAGACCAGCGACGCGGCCGGCGCCGCAACCTACTCCCACCCCCGCACCGCGCGCAGTCCCTACCACCTGGATGGACGCGCCGAGGACGCCGGGTGACTGGCGCTACCGGCAGTCGGGCGCCACGACCTCCGCCGTATACGGGCCGGCACAAGGGGAGCCGCTCTTTTCGTTCGAATGCAATCGCGCGAACCGCACCATTGCGCTGGTGCGTCCTGCGGACGCCGGCGGCGATCTGCCGATGCACGTGCTGACCGAGACTCGCGAGCGGACGCTGGATGCACGCCCGATCGCTCAGCAGGCCGGCATGATCGCAGCTACTCTGCCGGCGAACGATCCGCTGCACGACGCGATGGCGTTCTCGAAAGGGCGCTTTGCCGTCGAAACGGCGGGACTGCGCACGCTTTACCTGCCGAGCTGGCCCGAAGTGACGCGGGTTATCGAGGATTGCCGTTGAGAACTGCCGCGGCGCGGCCAGCAGCAAGCGACGGATGGTGACGGTGAAAAACATAATTGCAAGACTTGCGTTGAGCAGGCGGAGAACTCACATTGTTCCGCGAGGCCGACGGTTAACGCGGCTCTCGTCCCCCGGTGAAACGGCGGGTCTGGCTCACAAGCGCGAAAGGAGGTGATCCGATGTCTCATGGTTCAGCAGGGAGGTCGGTAGCGACCCTCGCGAGGCATTATCGGTAATCTTCACTTTCGCCGATAAAGGCTTCGTGGGCGGCCCAACCGGCCGCTGACCATGCGAAGGGCGGTTCTTGCAAGGCAGGAGCCGCCCTTCTCATTTGTATGTTCCAAGCGCCTGCGCTTTGCTCGCGCGCAGTTTAGATTGGCGCTGCCGCCCTTGCCCTTCGGGCCCCGTGGATTTACCCGCGCAAGTGAAAGAGAGGCGAGCATGGCCGACGCGCCGAGAATCGATTTTCAGCACCTTGCGCACCCCGCTCCGGTGCCCGGCGAAACCCGCGCACAGGCGCTCGCCAATCCTGGCTTCGGGACGGTGTTCTCCGATCACATGATCTCGATCGACTACGACGCCGATCGCGGATGGCATTCGGCGAGCGTCATGCCGCGCGGGCCGCTTACGCTCGATCCCGCCTGCGCGGTGCTGCACTACGCGCAGGAGATTTTCGAAGGGCTCAAGGCTTACCGCTGGGATGATGGCACGCTCGCGCTGTTCCGCCCCGAAGCGAACGCGGCGCGGTTCAACGCCAGCGCAGACCGCATGGCGATGCCGCATTTGCCTGAGGACCTGTTCGTCGCCGCCTGCCGCAAGCTCGTGCTGACCGACCGCGACTGGTTTCCTACCGTCTCGGGCGGGGCGCTATATTTGCGCCCGTTCATGTTCGCCTCGGAGGCATTCCTCGGCGTGCGCCCAGCCAGGCAGTACAAGTTCCTGATTATCGCCTCCCCCGTCGGCAACTACTTCAAATCCGGGGCGCCGGCTGTGAGCATCTGGGTCAGCCGCGACTACGTGCGCGCGGCGCCCGGCGGCACTGGCGCGGCGAAGACCGGCGGCAACTATGCCGCCAGCCTGGTCCCGCAGGCGGAGGCGATCGCGAAAGGGCACGACCAGGTCGTGTTCCTCGACGCCGTCGAGCGCAAGTGGATCGAGGAACTGGGCGGCATGAACCTGTTCTTCGTGTTCGACGACGGCACGATGATCACCCCTCCGCTCGGCGGCACCATCCTGCCGGGCATCACCCGTGACAGCCTGATCCAACTCGCCCGCGAGGAAGGTCTGAGCGTGCGCGAAGACCGGTACTCGATCGACCAGTGGCGAGACGACGCGAACTCGGGACGGCTGGTGGAGACGATGGCCTGCGGAACCGCGGCGGTGGTCACCCCGGTGGGCAAAGTCGCCGGTCCGGAGGGCGACTTCACGATCGGCTCGGGCGGCCCCGGTCAGCTCACGCAGAAACTACGCGAGAGGCTCGTCGGCATCCAGCGCGGGACTCATCCCGATCCGCACGGCTGGGTCACCAGGCTGGCCTAGCCGACCCGCGTCAGGTCCATCGCCAGCCGCGCGAGAGCCGGCGCCCCGCCGGTGAGCCGCGCGATGAGCTGCGCGCCGAGCGGATATTCGGCGATCTTCCAGATCAGTTCGGCGGTTCGCACCGGCCGCCGCGCGCGCGCCGCAAAGGTCGGCTGGAAGGCCTGCGCGGTGGTCCCCGCAAGCCACGCCTCGGCCGCCGCCGCCCCGCTCGCCATGGTGATCGCCATGCCTTCGCCCGCGAGCGACGGGATCACCGCCGCCTGGTCGCCCAGCCGGTAGATGCCCTGCTCGGCTTCGCGCGCCACCCAGCCGTAAGGCACCGCGCCGATGCTATCGATCGCCAGATCGGCGGGGGCGAAGGCCATCCGTTCGGCGAAGTGGGGATGGCTCGCCGCGAGCCGATCGAGCAACACACGCGGGGCGCCGGCGGCTTCCCCCAGTACGGATTTCCGCAGCGCCAGGCAGACGTTGGCGCTGCCGTCTTCCTGCAGCACGATGCCGGCGTAGCCCCCTTCGAACAGATGCAGCTCGATGCGCTTGGCGAGCAGTGCGCGCAGGCGCTCGTGCGCGGGAATGCGGATGCGCAGGCCAAGCGCCATATCGTCGTCCTCGCGCGGGCGAGCCTGGCCCCGCACATCGTGCTTGCCGGTCGCGAGGAACAGCGTGTCGCGCCGATACTCGCTAGCCTCCCCCACCGCCAAGCCCTGCTCCACCGAGCGGATGCGATCGACCGTCAGCCGTGCGCCGAGCGCCAGCGCGCGCCGGCGCAGCGCGCTGTCGAGCACACGGCGCGACAGCCCGAAGCCCGGCGCGGGCAAGGTCGCACGCGCCTCGCGCTCGCCGGCAATCAACACGAGCTGGTCCACGGGATGCGCGCCGAGCTCGACCGGGCGGATTCCGCATGCTCTCAGCCGTTCGGCCGAACGCCACGAGAGAAACCCGCCGCACAGCGCATCGCCCACCGTTTCGTCGCGGTCGATGATCTCCGCAGCCACACCGGCCCGAGCGAGCACGATAGCCGCCATCGAGCCGGCGGGTCCCGCGCCAAGGATCAGCGGAGGCGTTCGACGCATAACCGGAATGGAAACGCGCGGAACACCCGCGCATCCGCCACCCCCGCCTCCGCGAGCAGTGGCCGCCACTCGGCCGGCCGGTAGGAACGCTCGATCGACAGGTGCCCGTCGTGCCGCACAATCGGGTGCCAGCGCATCAGCGCGGCGAGAAGCGGCCATCCGGCATAAGCAAACGCATGGCGGTGGAGGTCGTTGACGAACCACCCGGCTCCCGCCTCGCGTTCCATGAACCGCAGGAAGGCGACGAGCTGATCGCGCGACATGTGGTGGGCGACGAGGCTCGATACAACGCAATCCCACCCCTCCCCAGCCAGCTCCGCATAGTCGCCGCCGCGGTAGTCGATCCGCAGGTCGGGCGGGGTCGCCTCCTTGGCCGCTGCCACGCTGCGCGCATTCAGGTCGACGCCGACGAGTTCCGCTTTGACCCTTCGCCGAGCGGACCAACGCGCGATTGTCCGCAGCATGTCGCCATCGCCAAATCCAACGTCGAGCAGCTTGAACGATCGCCGTGCGCCCACCGCGCGTTCGAGAAACCGCAGCGTCGGCCGTCGCGCCAGGGTGATCGTATTAACGCGCGCGAGGTCGTGCAGGACGCGCGTGTAACTCGCCGCGTCGAGCGACGGATCGTCCATCATTTCCTCGGCGATGGCCCGTTCAGCCAGCATGACGGGCGTCGACCATGTCCTGGCCGAACCGAAATCCTTCCATCGCCAGGCCGGGCCCGAACGCGAGCGCGACCCCGCTGGCGGGCTCCTTGCGCATGATGCGCTTGAGCGCGAACATCAGGGTGGAGGAACTCATGTTCCCGAACCGCCGCAGGACTTCGCGCGAATCGTCGAGCGCAGTCGGCGCCAGATGGAGGCCCTTCTCGACCGCATCGAGGATCGA
>JBQCFR010000144.1:0-3640 GCA_051958885.1 Tsuneonella sp. | reverse complement strand
GACCGAGGAAGTCGAACTTGACCAGCCCCGAGCTTTCGACGTGCTTCATGTCGAACTGGGTGACCGGCATGTCCGAGCGCGGATCGCGGTAGAGCGGCACGAGCTGCGCCAGCGGCCGGTCGCCGATGACGACGCCGGCGGCGTGAGTCGAGCTGTTGCGCGGCTGTCCTTCGAGCTGCATCGCGAGGTCGACCAGGCGCTTGACCTCGTGATGGTCGTCGTACTCGCGCTTGAACTCGCTCACCCCGTTCAGCGCGCGCGGCAGCGTCCACGGATCGGTCGGATGGTTGGGCACCAGCTTGCACAATCGGTCGACGTGGCCGTAGCTCATCTGCAGGATGCGGCCGCAGTCGCGCAGCACCGCGCGGGCCTTCAGCTTGCCGAAGGTGATGATCTGCGCGACGTGATCGTGGCCGTACTTGGCCTGGACATAGCGGATCACCTCTCCGCGGCGCGTTTCGCAGAAGTCGATGTCGAAGTCCGGCATCGACACGCGTTCAGGGTTGAGGAAGCGTTCGAACAGCAGACCGAGCTTGATCGGGTCGAGATCGGTGATCGTCAGCGCCCACGCAACCACCGAGCCCGCGCCCGAGCCGCGCCCAGGACCCACCGGAATGTCGTTGTCCTTCGCCCACTTGATGAAGTCTGCGACGATCAGGAAGTAGCCCGGGAAGCCCATCTGGTTGATGACGCCGATCTCGAATTCGAGGCGCTCTTCGTACTCTCTGCGCTGCTCGTCCGAGAGCTCGGCATAGGGCTCCAGCCGCTTTGCAAGGCCCGCGCGCGAATCCTCGGCCAGCATTCGCGCCTCGCCTTCCAGGTCGCCCGCGAGGCTCGGCAGGATCGGCTTGCGCTTCGGCGGCGCGAAGGCGCAGCGCTGGGCGATCACCAGCGTGTTCGCGGTCGCCTCCGGCAAGTCCGCGAACAGTTCTTCCATCATCGGGGCGGACTTGACGAACGCTTCCGGGTTCGAGCGGGGGCGCTCTGCCGCGTCGATGTGCGTCGAGTGCGCGATGCACAGCATCGCATCGTGCGCGGCGTGGAAGTGCGGCTCGGCGAAATTGGCCGGGTTGGTCGCCACCAGCGGCAGGTCGCGCGCGTAGGCGAGTTCGATCAGCGCGTCCTCCGCCTCGTCCGCGACCGCGCTGCTGCGCCGCGCGAGCTCGATGTACAGCCGCCCGGGGAACAGCCGCACGAGCGTGTCGCAGAGCGCCTGCGCGGCGGGCTCGCGCCCTTCGGCGAGGAGCCGCGTGAGCACGCCCTCGCCCGCGCCGGTGAGCGCGATGAGTCCGTCGGTGCGCCCTTCCAGATCGGCCAGCGCGACGTGCGGCTCGAGGTCGAGCGGGCGCTCGAGGTGCGCCTTGCTGACGAGGTGGCAAAGGTTGTCATAGCCCGCCTCGTCCTGCGCGTAGAGCGCGAGGTAATCGACCTGCGCGCCGCCCTCCTCGCGCGCGACGCCGAGCAGCGTGCCGACGATCGGCTGCACGCCGTAGTCGAAGCAGGCCGAGGCGAACGCCACCGCGCCGTAAAGTCCGTTGCGGTCGCAGATCGCGATCGCTGGGAAGCCGCGCTCCTTCGCCAGCCGGGCCATTGCCTTGGGATCGATCGCCCCTTCGAGCATCGAATACCCGGACATGACGCGCAAGGGAACGAAAGGAGCGTGGAGCATCGGCGGACTATGGGCAGGCGCGGCGGATTCGCCAATATCGCAGAGCCGGAATCCTTTGCTTACCCACTCCCTTCCGCTCGTCCTGAGCCTGTCGAAGGACGCTCACACCGATCGCGTAAAGCGTGGTTCGACAAGCTCACCACGAGCGGGTGTGGGACAGCGTGGTCCAGTCAGAGGAGCTTCTCGATGTCCTTTTCGAGGCTCGCCGGCTTGTCGGTCGGGGCGTAACGGCGCACCACCTTGCCGTCGCGGTCGATCAGGAACTTGGTGAAGTTCCACTTCACGGACTTCGATCCCATCAACCCCGGCGCCTCCCCCTTCATCCAGGCGTACAAAGGGCTGGCATTGTCGCCGTTGACGTCGATCTTGGCCATCAGCGGGAAGCTGACGTCGTAGTTGAGCTTGCAGAAGCTGGCGATTTCCTCGGCGTTGCCGGGCTCCTGCGCGCCGAACTGGTTGCACGGGAAGCCGAGCACCTCGAAACCGCGGCCGGCGTACTTCTTCTGCAGCGCCTCCAGCCCTTCGTACTGCGGAGTGAAGCCGCACTTGCTGGCGGTATTGACCACCAGCAGGACCTTGCCGAGCTTGTCCTTGAGATCGAGCGGTTCGCCGGTGTTGGTCTCGACCTTGAAATCCGCGATCGTCGTCATTCGAGCACTCCCTCGTGCAAGCGTACCACACGGTCCATCCGGGCCGCCAGCCGTTCGTTGTGAGTGGCGACGAGCGCCGCGCTTCCTTCCCCGCGAACGAGCTCGAGGAACTGTGCGAGCACGCGGTCGGAGGTCTTCTCATCGAGGTTGCCGGTGGGCTCGTCGGCCAGCACCAGCGTCGGCCGGTTGGCGAGCGCGCGGGCGACCGCGACGCGCTGCTGCTCGCCACCCGACAGCTGGCTCGGACGGTGATCGAGCCGATGCTCGAGCCCGAGCGAGGTGAGCAGTTCGCGCGCGCGCTGGTGCGCCGCATCGCGGGCCCGGCCGGCGACGAGCTGCGGCAGCATCACGTTCTCCTCGGCGTTGAAGTCAGGGAGCAGGTGGTGGAACTGATAGACGAAGCCGAGGTGCTCGCGCCGCACGCGCGTGCGCCCGTCCGCGGGCAGCGCGCTGGCCTCGATCCCGGCAATGGCGATGCGGCCGCTGAACCCGCCTTCGAGCAGGCCGACCGCCTGCAGCATCGTCGACTTGCCCGAGCCCGAAGGACCGAGCAGCGCGACGATCTCGCCGGGCTGGATCACCAGGTCGACCCCGCGCAGCACGTCGATCTTGACCCCGCCCTGCTCGAACGAGCGGGCGAGCTTGCTCAGCTCGACGACGGGGCCGTTATTCATAGCGCAGCACCTGAACGGGATCGGTGCTGGCGGCCTTGTATGCGGGATACAGCGTCGCGAGGAAGCTCAGCACCAAGGCCAGTGCACTGATCGCGAGCACCTCGAACGGATCGGTGCGCGCGGGCAGCGTGGAGAGAAACCGCACCGATGGATCCCACAGGTTCTGTCCCGTCACATACTCCATGAACGAAACGATCGGCTGCCGGAACAGCAGGACGGTGAAACCGAATGCGAGTCCAAGGACGGTGCCGATAACGCCCACCGTGAAGCCCGTCGCCACGAAGATCTTGATCAGCGACCTTCGGGTCGCGCCCATCGTGCGCAGGATCGCGATATCGCGGGTCTTGGCGCGCACCAGCATGACGAGGCTCGAGAGGATGTTGAACGCTGCGACGAGCACGATGAAGCTGAGCGCGAAAAACATCGCCACGCGTTCGACTTGCAGCGCTTCGAACAGCGAGGCGTTGATCTGCTTCCAGTCGGAGACGACAGCCTTGCCCTGCACTTCCTTGGCGATCGGGGCGAGGATTTCGTCGACGCGATCTGCGTCCTCCGTCTTCACCTCGATCAATCCGATCGAGTCGCCCGTGAGCAGCAACGTCTGCGCGTCGGGGATCGGCATGACGACGAACTTCTCGTCGTAATCG
>JBQCFR010000143.1:0-2790 GCA_051958885.1 Tsuneonella sp. | reverse complement strand
CGCATCGGGAAGTCATCGCCATCGATCTGCCCGGGCACGGCGATTCCCCCGCTCTCCCCGGCAGCGGCACCTTTGCCGGTCTGGCCGACAGCATCGAGCAGTACATCGCCGGCAACGATCTCGGCTCGATCGACCTTGCAGGGGTTTCGCTCGGCGGGCGGCTGGTCCTCGAGCTCGCGCGGCGCGGCCACGCCGGGCATGTCGTAGCGCTCGACCCGGGCGGGTTCTGGCGCGGGTGGGAGCGAACCTATTTCAAGTGGACGCTGCTGGCCTCGCTCAAGCTGCTGCGTGCGATCGAGGGTCAACTTCCCCGGCTGAGCCAATCTCCGGCGGCCCGGACCCTGCTCATGGCCCAGCTCTCGGCGAGGCCGTGGGCGCTATCCGGCGAGCTGGTGGAGCGCGAGCTCGCATCGTTCGCCGCGACGCCGACCGTGGCCCCGCTGATCAAGGACCTGGCCGCCGGGCCGGCGCAGCAGGGGCTCGTCGCGCCCCGCCCGGGACGCATCACGATCGGCTGGGGCGGCAAGGACCGCCTCTGCCCGCCGCGGCAGGCGGCGCGAGCGCGCGCCACCTTTCCCGATGCCGCGCTCCACTGGTTCGAGGACAGCGGGCATTACTCGATCTGGGATTGCCCCGAGCAGACGGCCCGCCTGATACTCGAAGCAACCGCAGCCGATGGAGGGGCGGGGCAGTAAGCCAGGCGGCCTGCCGCACGCCCGGCAACTGCTCGCCGACAGCGCCGGGGCGATAGCGCCCCGGCCGCCGCCGCTAGTGGCGAAACACCGCCGACATCGCCGAATCGTGCGGCCCCTCGCGCACTTCGTTGAGCTCGTTCCGGCCGACGACCATGTGGTGCACCGCGTCGGGCCCGTCAGCGATGCGCAGGGTGCGGGTGTTGGCATACATCCGCGCCAGCGGGGTGTGCTGCGAGACGCCAAGCGCGCCGTACATCTGGATCGCGTCGTCGATGATCTCGCACACGCGCTCGGGGACCATCGCCTTGACCATGTGGATCCACACCCGCGCCTCGCGGTTGCCGAGCACGTCCATCGCCTTGGCCGCCTTGAGCACCATCAGGCGCATCGCCTCGATATCGATCCGCGCGCGGCTGACGATCTCGAGATTGCCGCCAAGCTGGATGATCGGCTTGCCGAACGCGATCCGGCTCATGCCGCGGCCGACCATCAGGTCGAGCGCCTTTTCCGCCGATCCGATCGCGCGCATGCAGTGGTGGATGCGGCCGGGCCCAAGGCGGAGCTGGCTGATTTCGAACCCGCGGCCTTCACCGAGCAGGATGTTCGAGGCCGGCACGCGCGCGTTGTTAAAGCGGATGTGCATGTGGCCGTGCGGCGCATCGTAGTCGCCGAACACCTGCTGGCCGCCGACGATCTCGACGCCCTCGGTCGGCAGCGGAACGAGGATCTGCGACTGGCGCGCCGAGGACGGCGAATCCTCGTCGCCGGTGCGCACCATCGTGATCATCACCTTGCAGCGCGGATCGCCCGCGCCCGAGATGTAGTGCTTCTCGCCGTTGATGACGTATTCGTCGCCCACGCGCACCGCGCGGGTGTCGATGTTCTTCGCGTCCGAGCTCGCGGTGTTGAGCTCGGTCATGCAGAAGGCCGAGCGGATCTTGCCCTCGAGCAGGGGCTTCAGCCACTGTTCCTTCTGCTCGGGAGTGCCGACCCGCTCGAGCACTTCCATGTTGCCGGTATCGGGCGCGGCGCAGTTCATGATTTCCGAGGCGAGCCGGTTCTTGCCGAGCTCCACCGCGATATAGGCGTAATCGAGGTTCGAGAGCCCCTCGCCGGTGTGCGCATCGGGCAGGAAGAAGTTCCACAGGCCTTGCGCCTTGGCCTTGTCCTTCGCCGCCTCGAGCACTTCGAGCTGGCCGGGCGCATAGTCCCAGATATTGGCGCGGCCTTCGCCGAGGCGGTGGAATTCCTCCGAGGCCGGCTGGACCACCTCGGCGATGAATTCCTTGACCTTGTTGTACAGCGGCAGCGCCTTGTCCGACATGCGGAGGTCGTTGAGTTCATCCTGCGGATTGAGCGCGAAGCCCGACTGCGAACGTTCGGTGGTCATAGTGCTTCCTTGATCACGGGAAAGGCGGGCGGCGCGACCGAACGGCTCGGTCGCTCCGCCCGGCGAGGATTACTGTTGCGGCGCGTAGCCGATGACCGCCTTGGTCTCGAGGAACTCGGCGAAGGCATGGTCGCCCCATTCGCGCCCGTTGCCGCTCATCTTGTAGCCGCCGAACGGGTCCATCATGCTGGCTTGCGCGCCGTTGAGGATCACCTGCCCGGCGCGCAGCTTCGAGGCGACCTGGCGCACTTCCTCCGGATCGTTGCCCGAGACGTAAGCGGCGAGGCCGTATTCGGTGTCGTTGCCCACCGCGACCGCCTCGTCGACATTGTCGTAGCCGAGGATCGACACGACGGGCCCGAAGATCTCCTCGCGCGCGATGGTCATGTCGTTGGTGACGTTCGCGAACACGGTCGGCTTGACGTAGTAGCCCTTGTCGATCGTGTCCGGCCGGCCGGGGCCGCCGGTGACCAGCGTCGCGCCTTCGTCGATGCCCTTCTGGATCAGGCCCTGGATCTTGTTGAACTGCACTTCCGAGACGACCGGGCCCATCTTGGCGTTGCCGTTGGGATCGCCCACGTCGTGCGCCTCGGCGGTCGCCCTGGCGATGGCGATTGCCTCGTCCATCTTCTTGTGCGGGACAAGCATGCGGGTGGGTGCGTTGCACGATTGGCCCGAGTTCATCATGACCGCCGCGATCCCGCC
>JBQCFR010000142.1:0-2366 GCA_051958885.1 Tsuneonella sp. | reverse complement strand
AGGCGGCATCTCCAATCACTGGCTTGAGCAGGCTTCCGCCTGCCCTGGGCCCCGGCCTTCGCCGGGGAACAGTGGGAGCATCGATTGAGCGATGCCGACGATCCTTCTCCTGATCGTCTCCAACACCTTCATGACCATCGCCTGGTACTGGCATTTGCGTGGCGGCATGTCGAAGCCGCTGTTCATCGTCATCCTGATCAGCTGGTCGATCGCTCTGGTCGAATATTGCTTCGCCGTCCCCGCCAACCGGATTGGCTATGCCAACGGCTGGAGCCCGGCGCAGCTGAAGATCACGCAGGAGGTCATTACCCTGGCGGTGTTCGCTATCTTCGCCATCGTCTGGCTGAAGGAGCCGGTCCACTGGCGCTATTACGCCGCCTTCGCCTGCATGGTCGCGGCGGTCGCGCTGGTGTTCACCGGGAAGTGACCAGCTCGCAAGTCTAGCTATTGCGCCGGGTCCAATATCTTAAAAGCCAGAGAACGGCGGTGACGGTCGGGATCAGAACAAGTGCCGACCACGTAATCCAAAGTTCCCAGACCTCTTGTGGCGGAGCATTCTGTGTCCGAGGTAAAATGCTGCCGGCAGTATACGCGTAGAGACCGGCGAGGACGAGCAAACAGAACGAGCTAATGGCTGTCAGCACGAGCATTAGCGTGTTGTTCTTGTGCATAATTGCCCCCGCTACCGCTCCCTCAGTTCGCTACGCCTAAGCTTGCCCGTCGCCGTCTTCGGCAGCGCGTCGACGAACTCGACCAGCCTCGGATATTTGTACGGCGCGATCGTCGCTTTCGCGTGGGCCTGGAGCTCCGCGACCAGCTCGTCCGATCCGGTCACGCTGGCCGCGCAGACGACGAATGCCTTCACCTTCTGCCCGCGCTCGGGGTCCGCAACGCCAATCACCGCGCATTCGGCGACTGCAGGGTGTGAAAGGAGGGCGTTTTCGACTTCCGGGGCGCCGATATTGTAGCCGGAGCTGACGATCATGTCGTCGTTGCGGGCGAGGTACCAATAATAGCCGTCGGCGTCGCGGCGATAGGTGTCGCCGGTCACGTTCCAGCCCTTCTGCACATAATCGCGCTGGCGCGGATCATCGAGATAGCGGCAGCCGGTCGGACCCTTGATCGCGAGGCGGCCGACGCCCTCGTCCATCGGATTGCCGTCCTCGCCGAGAATCGTCGCGATGTACCCCGGCACCGCCTTGCCGGTGGAACCGGGGCGGATCTCGTCGCCCGCCGCGGAGACGAAGATGTGCATCATCTCGGTCGAACCGATGCCGTCGGTGATGGCGATCCCGGTGCGCTCCTTCCACGCGCGCCAGGTGGCTTCGGGCAGATGCTCGCCGGCAGAGATGCAGTAGCGCAGCGTTTCGAGCGCAGCGTCCAGCGTCGGCTGCGACAGCATCGCCTTGTAGGCGGTCGGCGCGGTTCCCAGGTGGGTTACGCCGAACTTCGCGATCGCCTCGAGAAGGGCGGGCGGGCTTGCCTGCTCGATCGTCGCGGCGGCGGCCCCAAAGCGCCAAGGGAACATCGGTGTGATGCCGAGGCCGAAGGTGAAGGCCATCGGCGCGCTGGTCAGGAAGACATCGCCCGGCTTCGGATCGACGAGATGCTTCGCGAATGTGTCGCATGGCGCGAGCACGTCGCGGTGAAAGTGCACACAGCCCTTGGGCACGCCCGTCGTGCCGCTGGTGAAGGCAATGATGCACGGGTCGTCGCGGCCAGTCTCGGCGGCGGGTAACGGGTCCAATCCTTCCGTCCGCTTCTCCAGCTCGCCGTGTCCGTAGTCGCCATCATATTTGACGATGTGCTTGACGAAATGGGTCTGGTCGACGGCCTGGCGGAAGTCGCCGATGAACCGGCTGTCGACGATCGCGTGGGAGATTTGGGCGCGCTCAATCACCGTCGCGATTTCCCCCGGGCGCAGGAGCGGCATGGTCGCGACCACGACCCCGCCCGCCTTCAGCACGCCCAGCCACGCGGCAAACATCGTCATCGTGTTGGGCCCGCGAAGGAGGACTCGGTTGCCGGGGACCAGCCCTTCTTCGTCGACCAGCAGCCGGGCAATCCGGCCGCTGAAATCGTCAAGCTCGGCGTAGGTCCATTGGCCGTGCTCGTTGACGACCGCGGGCGATTCCGGATTGCCGCCCTTCAGCAACTCCGCCGCGCAATTCAGCCGCTCGGGGTACTGAACTTCCGGCAGGTCGAAGCGGAATTCCGGAAGCAGCTCCGGCGGCGGCAGCCGGTCACGAACGAAGGAGTCGTACACCTTAGAACCCTCCCCCTTGATGGGGGAGGGCAGGGTGGGGGTGGCTTCGGTGTCCCGCTGTATGTCTGGCGTCCCCCCCCCCCCAAACCCACCCCCAGAA
>JBQCFR010000141.1:0-7060 GCA_051958885.1 Tsuneonella sp. | reverse complement strand
CCAGGCGAACGAGGGCATGAACCGGCTGATCGCGCAGCGGGTGCTCGGGCACGAGGCGTCGGCCGACGAGAGCCCGACCGTGCTCGACACCTACGCCAACACCTCGAGCGCGGGTTCGATCATCGCCTTCCACAAGCACAGCGACGATCTGGTCGCCGGTGACACCGGCCTCATCTGCAGCTTCGGCGCGGGTTACTCGGCAGGAACGGTGTTCGTCCGCAAGGCCGGCTGAAGGAGGCGCGGCAGCACCGCGTCCCACCGCGCGAGCGCCCAATCGGCAAAGCGCCAGATCGCGTAAGTGGCGATCATCGCCACAAGTCCGTCGACCGCGTAGTGGTAGGCAAGGTGAACCGACGCGATCCAGATGGCCGCGACGAACACGCCGAACAGCTTGCCCGCCGCCGGCGAGGCGCGGCGAACCGAGAGCCAGAACAGCGTCGCCATCGAGACGTGCATGCTCGGCATCGCGGTGATTCCGCTGCCGAGCCCGCCGTTGCCCCCCTGATACCAGCTCAGCAGCAGGTCTTGCACGTGGAGCGTCATCACCGGCACTTGCTCGTTGGCCGCGCGCAAGTACGCCATCTGTGCGGCGAAGTGCGGATCGCCCTCGATCGGCCCCATGAAGCAGGGCCCGACCGAGGCGAACACCATCGCCAGCAGGCCGCCGATGAGGGTCCAGATGAGAAAGAATCCGAACAGGTAATGCCGCCGCGCAGGTGCGAGCGGGCCGTAGAACAGGATCACCAAGGTGCCGACGTAAATGAGCAACACCCAGACATGGTAGAGCACGGCGAGAAAGGCCGTGATCAGCGGGTAGCCGAGCACCGCCTGCAGCACCTCCCAGGCGTCGTGGCCGAAGAACAGCGCGCGGTCCCACGCGATGAAGGTCGCGTCCCAGGTGAACTGGTTGAACAGCGGGATCATCGACTTCAGCTCCGAGAAGAACGGCATGAAGGTGACGATCAGCGCGAGCATCGGCAGCCCGGCGAGGATGTGCGGACGCATGAGGCGTGCGCGGTAGGCGGCAAGCAGGTAGCTCACCGGCGAGGCCGGGCGATAGCGGACCAGCAGCGCGCCGCAGTCGATCATCGTCAGCACCATGGCGGCGAGCAGATAGAGGCGGCCGTTGGCGATGATGGAGTCCGCGCTGACTGCGACCGAGTGGACCGCGAACAGCGCGAGGCTCGCGGCGAATAGCACGCAGGCGGTGAGGTAGATGGGCACGTCGGCCAGCATGAGCGCGACGGTGCCGCGCCGTAGCGCGCGCGCCTCGTCAGGTTCCCTGCTTCGTGAACGAGCGTCGGCCACACCGCGCGTTAGGGCGCGAATGGTTAACAACGCGCTAGCGCGATCCTGGCGCGGGTTTCGCTTGTCGCAACGGAGCCCGAACCCTAAGTGCGGGGCATGGCCGGAGAATTACTCGACAACAGGGGCCGCGGGGACGCACATTGGCAATGGCCGTCGATCCACCCGGAAGGGCGGAAGTTCGGCCTCATCGCCGCCGCGATCTGCCTCGTCACCGCCTTGCTCGCCTGGGAGACGATCGCTTGGCCGATGGCCTTCCTGACCCTCGGCATCCTCGCCTTCTTTCGCGATCCGGAACGCGTGGTGCCGCAGGACGACCGCTTTGTGGTCGCGCCGGCCGATGGGCTCGTCTCGCTGATCTCTCAGGTCGAGCCGCCCGCCGAGCTGCAACTCGACGACGGCAGCGGCACTGCGGGCCTGCCCGCCGGGCCGGTGACCCGCATCTCCATCTTCATGTCGGTGTTCGACGTCCACATCAACCGCGCGCCGATCAGCGGCACGGTGCGCCGGCTCGTCTATATCCCGGGCAAGTTCGTAAACGCCGATCTCGACAAGGCGAGCGACGAAAATGAACGGCAGCATATCCTGATCGAACGGGCGGACGGCGCGGCGATCGGGTTCACCCAGATTGCCGGGCTCGTGGCGCGGCGGATCGTACCGTGGATCAAGCCGGGCGACATGCTCGCGGTCGGGCAAAGGGTGGGGCTGATCCGCTTCGGCAGCCGGGTGGATGTCTATCTTCCGGCGGGTACCGATTCGAAAGTGGTGCTCGGACAGAAGATGATCGCCGGTGAGACGGTGCTCGCCGAGCTCGGGCACCAGAAGCTGCTCGAGGGCGTTAGCCAGTAATGGACAACGATGCCTCGCTCGGACCCCGCCTCGGCCCCAAATCGGCCGAGGACGAGACCCCGCTGACGAACCGCGGCGGCGGGCGAGGGCTCTCGCTGCGCGCCGTGGTCCCCAACGCCATCACCGCGGCGGCGCTGTGCTCGGGCCTGACCGGCATCCGGTTCGCGATCGGTGGCATGTGGGCGGAAGCGATCTTCGCGGTGATCCTCGCGGGGCTGCTCGACGGGATCGACGGGCGGATCGCGCGGCTGCTCAAGGCGCAGTCGCGCTTCGGCGCCGAGATGGACAGCCTCGCCGATTCGCTTAGCTTCGGCATGGCCCCGGCGCTGATCCTGTTCCTGTGGTCGCTGCAGGACCTGCCGCGCCTCGGCTGGTTCGCGAGCCTCGCGTTCGCGATCTGTTGTGCGCTGCGCCTGGCGCGCTTCAACGCGCAGATCGACGTCGACGACCAGCCGCACAAGTCCGCCGGATTCCTCACCGGTATTCCTGCGCCGGTGGGCGCGGGGCTGGCGTTCTTGCCGTTCTACCTGTGGATGGCGACCGGGCGGCCGGAGTTCCGTGAGCCGATCCTCGTCGGCATCTGGGTCGTGCTGATGGCGTTCCTGATGATCTCGAACATCGCGACGATGAGCTGGAAATCGCTCCGGCCCCGGCGTAGCGTCCGGCTCGAGGTCATTGCGCTGGCAGGGATCCTGTTCGCGGCCTTGCTGATGGAGCCGTGGTGGACGCTGGTGGTTATCTGCGCCGGCTACCTGATCCTGATGCCGTGGGCCTATCTGCGCTACGCGCGCGTCAGGCGGCAGCGCGGGGTGACTGCGCTGGCGACCGCGCCGGACGGCGAGTCTGGCGCGCCGCGCTGACCGCGCGGCTCCGCAGCATCGGAAGCTCCGGATAAAGCGCCGCGTCGGCGAAGCGGATCGTTACCCGCGGTTCGGCCTCGAGCCGCGCCAGCTGCGCGTGCAGCTGCCGGAACGCATTCCGGCCGCGCACGGCGCTGTCAGTGAGCACCGCGACGCTCGCCATTGCGGTGACGGCGAAGAGTGCGACGAGGATGATGGCCAGCATTCGAGTACCCTCATTTTTCCCTGCACAGGCCTGTTCACAGCCTGTGGATATCAGGTCGACAAGTTAGCTAACGGAACTTCGTTCCCGCGCTGCGATGCAATGTTCTTGATATGTTCCGATCAGTCAACAACTTTCGCGGCAGGATTCCATTTTCCTGCGGCGAATTGAGGCTGGATTCTCCCGCGCTCAGTCGCTATGGGCGCCCCGTTCGCGAAGCACGTCCGGTCTTCCGCCGTCTCGCCTTGCGGGCAAATCCACATGGAGAGCGCCTCATACCGGTGCCGTATCGCGCGGGATCTCCGCGGCGGTTCCAGCTCTCCAGAGGCACAACCGGAAAGGAATTACCTATGGCGGCTCCGACCGTCACCATGCAGCAATTGATCGAGGCCGGCGCTCACTTCGGCCACCAGACTCACCGCTGGAACCCGCGGATGAAGCCGTACATCTTCGGCGCGCGCAACGGCGTTCACATCATCGACCTGTCGCAGACCGTGCCGCTGATGGCGCGCGCGCTCGACTTCATCGAGCAGACCGTTCGCGCGGGCGGCAAGGTGCTGTTCGTCGGCACCAAGCGCCAGGCACAGGAGCCGATCGCCGAGGCGGCCCGTCGCAGCGGCCAGCACTTCGTCAATCACCGCTGGCTCGGCGGGATGCTGACCAACTGGAAGACGATCTCGGGCTCGATCAAGCGCCTCAAGACGCTCGAGGAGCAGCTTTCGGGCGACACCAGCGGGCTGACCAAGAAGGAAGTCCTCCAGCTCACGCGTGAGCGCGACAAGCTCGAGCTCTCGCTCGGCGGCATCCGTGACATGGGCGGCATTCCAGACGTGATGTTCGTGATCGACGCCAACATGGAAGACCTGGCGATCAAGGAAGCCGGCGTGCTCGGCATCCCGGTCGTCGGCGTGCTCGACACCAATGTCGATCCCAACGGCATCGCTTTCCCGATCCCCGGCAACGACGACGCCGCGCGCGCGGTGCGCCTCTACTGCGACGCCGCCGCCGAGGCTGCGATCTCGGGCAAGGGCGGATCGGTGCGCGATTCCGGCGCCGATTTCGGCGCGATGGAAGAGCCGCCGGCCGAAGCCGAAGCCGCCGCCGAGGCGTAAGCTTCGCCCCGCACGGTTCACGCGCGCGGGGCCGATGCTTTCGGCCCCGGCGCCGACCCGTTGATACAACTCAAAGGAATTTCGAAATGGCAATCACTGCCGCCGACGTAAGGGCCCTGCGCGAGAAGACCGGCGCGGGCATGATGGACGCCAAGAAGGCGCTCACCGAAGCCAACGGCGATATCGAGGCCGCGGTCGACGCGCTACGCGCCAAGGGTCTCGCCACCGCCGCCAAGAAGTCGAGCCGCACCGCGGCCGAAGGCCTCGTCGGCGTTGCCGTCGAAGGCACCAAGGGCGTTGCCGTCGAGGTGAACTCGGAAACCGACTTCGTCGCCAAGAACGACCAGTTCCAGGACTTCGTGCGCAAGACCACCGCGGTCGCGCTCGGGCTCGATAGCGACGATGTCGAGGCGCTCAAGGCCGCGGCTTATCCGGGCGGCGGGACCGTAGCCGACAAGCTGACCGACAACGTCGCGACGATCGGCGAGAACCAGCAGGTCCGCCGCATCAAGCACGTCAGCGTCGGCCAGGGCGTCGTCGTGCCCTACATGCACAACGCGCAGGCCCCGAACCTCGGCAAGATCGGCGTGCTGGTGGCGCTCGAGAGCACGGCGCCCGCCGACGTGCTCGAACCGCTCGGCAAGCAGCTCGCGATGCACATCGCGGCCGCCTTCCCGCAGGCACTCGACGCCGACAGCCTCGACGCCGAAGTGATCGAGCGCGAGCGCAAGATTGCCGCCGAAAAGGCCGCCGAAAGCGGCAAGCCGGCGGACGTGCAGGCCAAGATGGTCGACGGCGCGGTCAAGAAGTTCGCCAAGGAGAACGCGCTGCTCAGCCAGGTGTTCGTGATGGACAACAAGACCCCGATCGCCGACGTCGTCGCCAAGGCGGGCAAGGACGCGGGCGCCGCGATCGTGCTCAAGGACTACGTCCGCTTCCAGCTCGGCGAAGGGATCGAGAAGGAAGAGAGCGACTTCGCTGCCGAGGTCGCCGCCGCAGTCGCCGGCTGAGGCATCTTTCGCCCAATCGAACACGGCCGCCGGGCATCGCTCCGGCGGCCGTTTTCATTGAGAGCTTGCCCTTGGCAGGGGGCGGGGCGGCTCTATAAGAGCGCCACTTCGCGCGCCGGTAATTTCGAGAGATACCAAGTTCATGGCCTTGCCCAAGCTCAAGCGAGTCCTGCTCAAGCTTTCGGGCGAGGTGCTGATGGGCGATCAGCAGTTCGGCATCGATCCGGCGTTCGTCAGCGAGCTGGCGCAGGAAGTGAAGGCGGCGAAGGAGACCGGGCTGGAGATTTGCCTTGTCATTGGCGGCGGCAATATCTTCCGCGGGATGGCAGGCGCCGCGCAGGGCATGGACCGCGCGCAGGCCGACTACATGGGCATGCTCGCGACGGTGATGAACGCGCTCGCGATGCAGAACGCGCTCGAACAGATCGGTGTTCAGACCCGCGTGCAATCGGCGGTCCAGATGGACACGGTATGCGAGCCGGTGATCCGCCGCCGCGCCGAGCGCCACCTCGAGAAGGGCCGGGTGGTGATCTTTGCCGCCGGCGTGGGTGCGCCTTACTTCACCACCGATTCCGGCGCGGCACTGCGGGCCGCCGAAATGCGCTGCGACGCGCTGTTCAAGGGCACCAGCGTGGACGGTGTGTACGACAGCGATCCGAAGAAGAACCCCGCCGCCAAGCGTTTCGAAACCGTGGGTTACGACAGGGTTTTGGCAGATAATCTCAAGGTCATGGACGCGTCCGCGGTCGCCCTCTGCCGCGATAACGGAATACCCATCGTGGTCTTCTCGATTCGCGAGAAGGGTAATCTCGCGCGGGTGCTCGCGGGCGAGGGCGTGCAGACCATCGTGCAACAGGAAGGCTGACCAATGGCGAAGTACGACAAGGCGGACATCGATCGGCGCATGGCGGGCGCAGTCGATAGCCTGAAGAGCGATCTGTCGGGCCTCAGGACTGGCCGCGCCAACACGGCGCTGCTCGATCCCGTCGTGTGCGAAGTCTACGGCGCGATGATGCCGCTGAACCAGGTGGCCAACGTCTCCGCGCCCGAGCCGCGCATGCTCAGCGTGCAGGTGTGGGACAAGTCGAACCTTACCGCGGTCGAAAAGGGCATCGCCAAGGCCAATCTCGGGCTCAACCCAATGATCGACGGCCAGACTCTGCGGCTGCCGCTGCCCGATCTGACCGAAGAGCGGCGCAAGGATCTCGCCAAGCTCGCGGGCGAATATGGCGAGAAGGCCAAGATCGCGATCCGCAACGTCCGCCGCGACGGGATGGAAGCGCTCAAGGACGACGAGAAGAAGAAGGACATCTCCGAGGACGATCGCAAGCGCGGCGAGGACGAGGTCCAGAAGCTCACCGACGGTCACGTCGCCGAAATCGACAAGGTGGTGGCAGCGAAGGTGAAGGAAATCCTCAGCCAGTGATCCTTCGGCAAGCTCATCTCGAGCGGACCAGGGCGCGATGACCGCCGCGCGCCACGTGGCGATCATCATGGACGGCAACGGGCGCTGGGCGAAGAAGCGCTTCCTGCCGCGCGTGGCGGGACACCGGCGCGGGGTGGAGGCGGTGCGCGAGGTGGTGAAGACGTGCGCGTCGCAGGGCGTGCAGCACCTCACGCTCTTCGCGTTCTCGAGCGAGAACTGGCGCCGTCCCGCCGAGGAGGTCTCCTTCCTCATGCAGCTCTTCCTGCGCTCGCTCGAGCAGGAGGTCGGGAAGCTCC
>JBQCFR010000140.1:0-6530 GCA_051958885.1 Tsuneonella sp. | reverse complement strand
TGTGGTGCGACATGAACTCGGTCGCGCCCGACACCAAGCGCGAAGCCGCCGCCGCGATCGAGGCGGTGGGCGGACGCTATGTCGATGTCGCGGTCATGGCGCCGGTCGAGAAGGGCCTGGCGGTGCCGCTGCTGGTCTCCGGCCCGCATGCGATCGCCGCGCAGCCGCTACTCGCCTCGCTCGGCTTCTCCAACATCCGCGTCGTCGGCGAGGAAGTCGGCCGCGCCTCGGCGATCAAGATGATCCGCT
Organism: Tsuneonella sp.; assembly: GCA_051958885.1. Lineage (GTDB taxonomy): Bacteria > Pseudomonadota > Alphaproteobacteria > Sphingomonadales > Sphingomonadaceae > Tsuneonella. Next base: position 6,281 of record JBQCFR010000140.1, on the reverse strand, counting down.
CGGTGATGGTCAAGGGCCTCGAAGCGCTGAGCAGCGAATGCGCCGCGGCCGCCGAAGCCGCCGGGGTGTTCGACGAGGTCATGGCCTCGCTCGATGCCAGCGAGAAGCATCAGCCGTGGGCGGACAAGGTCGCCTACAACCGCGAGCGGATGGCGACCCACGGCGCGCGCCGCGCGGCGGAGATGGAAGAATCGGCCAAGACGCTGCAAGGGCTCGGCGTCGAGCCGGTGATGACCCGCGGCACCGTCCGCCTGCAGCGCGAAGCGGCCGAGAAGAACAAGACGAAGAAAGACCAAGCGGCATGAGCCTGATCATCGATTGCCACGGCCATTACACGGTGCTGCCCAAAGGGCACGACGCGTGGCGCGAGGAGCAGAAGGCCGCGTTCAAGGCCGGCACCACCCCGCCGCCCTATCCGGAGATCTCCGACGACGAGATCCGCGAGACGATCGAGGCCAACCAGCTCAAGCTGATCAAGGAGCGCGGCGCCGACCTGACGATCTTCTCCCCCCGCGCCAGCGCGATGGCGCCGCACGTAGGCGACCAGGCGGTGGCGAGCGAGTGGGCGCGGCGCTGCAACGACCTGATCTACCGGGTCACCCAGCTATACACCGATACGTTCGCCGGCGTATGCATGCTGCCTCAGAGCCCGGCAGCGGACCTGGCGGAAAGCGTCAAGGAACTGCGTCGCTGCGTGAAGGAGCTGGGCTTCGTCGGCTGCAACCTCAATCCCGATCCCGGCGGGGGGCACTTCGCACATCCCGCGCTCACGGACGAATACTGGTTCCCGATCTACGAGGCGATGTGCGAGCTCGAAGTGCCAGCGATGATCCACGTGTCGGGCAGCTGCAACCCGGCGATGCACGCGACAGGCGGGTACTACCTCGCCGCCGACACGATCGCGTTCATGCAGCTCCTGCAGGGCGACCTGTTCGCCCGCTTTCCCGCGCTCAAGCTGATCATTCCGCACGGCGGCGGCGCGGTGCCCTATCACTGGGGCCGGTACCGGGGCCTCGCTGACATGCTAGGGGAGCGGGACATCGAGACGCATCTGATGGACAACGTGTTCTTCGACACCTGCGTCTATCACCAGCCCGGAATCGACCTGCTTGCCGAGGTGATCGACACGAAGAACATCCTGTTCGGCAGCGAAATGGTCGGCGCGGTGCGCGGCATCGATCCGCAGACGGGGCACTACTTCGACGACACCAAGCGCTATATCGACGCGCTGGCTATCAGCGACGCCCAGCGCCACGCGATCTTCGAAGGCAACGCCCGCCGGGTCTTCCCCCGGCTCGATGCCAAGCTCAAGGACCGGGGGCTGTGACCGACATCCATGCCCACCTGGCCGAGTTCGACGACATCCCCGGCACACGCGTCTATACCGCGAGCCGGGCGCGGCAGGGCTACCACCTCAACCAGTTCGCAATGAGCTTGATGAAGCCGGAAAACCGCGAGCGGTTTCACGCCGATGAAGCTGCTTACCTGGCGGACTGGCCGATGACCGAGGAGCAGCGGCAAGCCGTCCTGAGCCGCAATTACAACCGGCTGCTCGATCTCGGCGGCAACATCTACTTCCTCGCGAAAGTCTTCGCATCCGACGGCCTGAGCTTCGTCGAGGCCGTCTCGACGATGACCGGGATGAGCGTGGAGGACTATCAGGCCATGATGCGGGGTGGCGGGCGCTCACCGGAGGGTCAGCGTTCCCTCAGGGAGAAGCGCTGATGGCGCGGATCACGCACGGCATAGCCTGCAGCCACATCCCCGCGCTCGGCTTCGCGTTCGATAGCGGCAAGGAAGATGACGCGTACTTCCAGCCAGCCTTCGCCGGCTTCGAGTGGACCCGCGAATGGATCGCGCGGGAGAAGCCCGACGTCATCCTGCTGGTCTACAACGATCATGCCTCGGCGTTCGACATGAAGGTCATTCCGACCTTCGCGATCGGATGCGCCGACCGCTTCGGCATCTCCGACGAAGGCTATGGGCCGCGTCCCGTGCCCGAGGTCGAAGGCCACGCCGAGCTCGCCTGGCATATCGCGCAGTCGCTGATCCTCGATGAGTTCGACATGACCATCATCAACGAGATGGAGGTCGATCATGGGCTGACCGTTCCGCTGTCGATGATGTTCGGCCACGTGGACGCGTGGCCGGCGAAGGTCATCCCGCTCGCGGTCAACGTCGTCACCTATCCGCCGCCTTCGGGCAATCGCTGCTGGCTGCTGGGAGAGGCGATCGCGCGCGCCGCCGCGAGCTTCCCGGAGGATCTGAAGGTCCAGATCTGGGGCACCGGCGGGATGAGTCACCAGCTCCAGGGGCCGCGGGCCGGGCTCATCAACCGCGAGTGGGACAACGCCTTTCTCGATGGCCTGACCGGCGACAGCGATCACCTGCGCCGGATTCCGCACATCGAATACCTGCGCGAAGCGGGCAGCGAGGGCATCGAGATGGTCATGTGGCTGATCATGCGCGGCGCGCTTGGAAAAACGACGCGCGCGCTGCACCGTCATTATCACGTCCCGGTCAGCAACACCGCGCTCGGCCACCTGGTGCTCGAGCCGGTCGATGGCACGGTACCGCCCTCCCCCACGCTCGTCGCCCGGTAACCCGGAGAACCCCCATGATCCGCATCGCTCTGGTCGGCGCCGGCGCCTTCGGTGAAAAGCACCTCGATGCGCTCGCCAAGGTGCCCGGAGCCGAGGTGGTCACGGTGGTCAGCGCATCGCGCGAGGAATCCGCCAAGCTCGCACGCGCTCACGGCATCGCGGACGTGTCGGACGACTACGCGGCGACTTTGCGCCGCGGCGACGTGGACGCGGTGATCCTCACTACGCCTACCCCGATGCACGCGCGCCAGGCCATCGCGGCGATGGACGCCGGCAAGCACATCGAAGTCGAAATCCCCGCCGCCGACAGCTGGGCCGATGCGCAGGCGCTGCTCGCCAGGCAGAAGCAGACCGGGCTCGTGTGCATGGTCGGCCACACGCGCCGCTTCAATCCGAGCCACCAGTGGGTGAAGCGCAAGATCGACGCCGGCGAGTTCGCGATCCAGGCGATGGACGTCGAAACCTTCTTCTTCCGGCGAGAGAACAGGAATGCGAAGGGGGAGCCGCGCAGCTGGACCGACCACCTCCTGTGGCACCACGCGGCGCACACGATCGACCTGTTCCAGTACATGACCGGCGCACGCATCGTGCAGGCGAACATCCTCCAGGGACCCAGGCACCCGGTGCTCGGCATCGCGATGGACCAGTCGATCCAGATGAAGACCGACCGCGGGCAGCTCCTCACGCTTGCGCTGTCGTTCAACAACGACGGGCCGCTCGGCACGGTCTTTCGCTACATCGGCGACACCGGGACTTACATCGCGCGCTACGACGACCTGGTGACCGGCCGGGAGGAGCCGGTCGACGTCTCCGATGTGGACGTCAGCCTCAACGGCATCGAGCTCCAGGACCGCGAGTTCGTCGCCGCCATCGCCGACGGGCGCCAGCCGCGCTCCTCCATAGCCGACGTGCTCGATTGCTACCGGGTGATCGGCGAACTCGCGGCGAGCCTGGAGGAACAGGACGGCTGGTCCTGAGGAGGGCGCGGGTCTCGGGCAGGACGGCCGCTCAAGCGCGCACTTCCAGGCCTCGACGAAGGCGGCTTGGAGCGCTGAACTGGCGCACGGATGCCATGAGGCGCTTTCGGCCGCCCCTTGCCCGCGATGCTCCAGCCGAAGCAGTTGACGCGCCATGAGCACGCATCTAGAGGCGCCCTCCTACCCCCTGCCCGGATGGCGGAATTGGTAGACGCACCGTCTTCAGGTGGCGGCGCTCGCAAGGGCGTGGAGGTTCGAGTCCTCTTCCGGGCACCATTTTTTCGTCTAATCTGAGATAGTCGCGAGCGGCTGAGCCCCGCCTTGCGTGGCGCGCGCGGCAGCCAGTGGGAGAGGTCGGCTCAGCGGAGCGAGACTGCCGGACCGAGTGGCGGTGCTGTCAGTCCAAGCGTAATTTGTCTCCGCTGGAAAGGACGGCTTTGCGCCCAGTTTCGGTCGATCAACGGGCCGCTTAGTCAGCCCGAAAGCAGACGCCTAACTTCTTGTGGTGGCACGCGCTCAGTCGAGCCGATCCTGTTCTACCACATCGTTTGCCTCGCCCGAAATTGCGAAGCTCCAGATCGCGATGCTCGCGATCCACCCGGCATTGAACAGCGCGAGCGCAAGTAGCACCGCGCCCCGCGAGGCACGCGGTCTGCGCGGAGAGGGGACGATGTCACCGTGCCGACGGAAAAGAACCGCTACCGCCTGCGCGTGCAGCAGCAACCACACTCCCGCCGCAAGCGAGACGACAGCGCATAATGCGAGCAGGGCAGGGAAAAACCAGATTGGCATTACGGCCTCCTAGCGGTCACAAAATTCTGCAGGCACAATTATTCCTCGTCGTCCTCGAGCAAAACCCGGCGGGCCGCGCCGTCGAGATCGTCGAACTGCTCGTGCCGCATCGCCCAGAAGAACGAAACCAGCCCGAGCATGCCCAGGCCGAGCGCGACCGGCACGAGGACGATGAGGCCCGTCACCGGACGGCTCGCACGAGCCGCAGCGAATTGCCGACCACGATCAGCGAGCTCAACGACATGGCGACCGCGGCGATCAACGGCGTCACGAACCCCGCCACCGCCAGCGGCACCGCGATCAGGTTGTATCCGACCGCGAGCGTGAAGTTCTGGCGAACGGTGCGCATCGTCCGGCGCGCGGCGGAGACTGCGAGCGCGACCGGCATTAGGCTGTCGCCGAGGAACACCGCATCGGCGGCCTGACGGCTGACGTCGCTCGCGCTGGCCGGCGCGATCGAGACGTGCGCGGCGGCAAGGGCGGGGCCGTCGTTGAGCCCGTCACCGACCATCAGCACGCTGCGTCCCGATGCGGTGAGGTCGGCGAGGGCGGCCAGCTTACCGGCCGGATGCACGCCGGCAACATAGGGCAAGCCGAAGGCGTCGGCGACGTCGGCCACCGGCCCGGCGGCGTCACCCGACAGAACGCTCGCCCCGACCCCGTTCGCGGACAAGGCCTCGAGCGTCGCGCCGACGTCGGGGCGCAGCGGATCGCTGAACGCGATCAGCCGGCGTGTGTCGCCGACGCGGAGTTCGCATGCTGCCTGGTTGCGCGCGCTGCCCGGCCGAGCGAGCGCCACGGGGCCGACATCGGGGGCGTAAGCGGTGACCCCCTGGCCCACCTGTTCGTGGACATTCTCGAGCGCGGCCGCCTCGATGTGCGCGGCGCGAAGTGCGACGGCGAGGCCGCGGCTGAGCGGATGGCGGCTGCTCTGCGCAAGGCTCAGCGCGATCGCCTTTTCGCGTGCGCCGAGGTGCTCGAGCCCGGCGGGCCGCGGCTCGCCGAGCGTGAGCGTGCCCGTCTTGTCGAACACCGCGTGATCGACCTCCGCCAGCCGTTCGAGCGCGCTGCCGTCCTTTACCAATACCCCGCGCTTCATCAGCGCTCCGGCGATGACGACATGCGCCGCGGGGACCGCGAGGCCCAGCGCGCAGGGGCAGGTAATGATGAGCACCGCGACCGCGATCAGCAGCGCCTGGTGCAGGCCCGCGCCCGCCAGCAGCCACCCAGCAAGGCTCAGCAGCGCGAGCGTATGCACCGCGGGCGCATAGAGGCGCGACGCACGGTCGGCGATGCGGACGTAGCGCGATCGGGGCTGGCCGGCCTCGGCCATCAGCCGCGCGATCTCGGCGATCGCGGTATCGTCGGCGGCGGCGGTCACACGCGCGGTGAACGGCTGGCCGAGGTTGACCATCCCCGCATAGACCGGCGCGCCCGCGCCCGCGGCGATCGGCGCGCTCTCGCCGGTGAGCATCGAGGCGTCGAGCAGGCCTTCGCCCGACACCACCTCGCCGTCGGCCGCGAGCGCTTCCCCGGCGGCGACGTGCATGAGCATGCCGGGCACGATCTGCTCGGCCGGAACGCGCCTGGTCGAGCCGTCGGCCGCAACGACCGTCGCCTCGCGGGCCATGCGTGCGAGCAGCGAGCCGATCCCGGCGCGCGCGCGCTCGCGCATCAGCGCGTCGAGAACGCGGCGCGCGAGGAGGAAGAACAGCTGCATGACCGCGCCGTCGAAATAGGCGTGCGGGCCGCCCGTGGCGGTCTCATAGAGGCTGAGGCCGGTCGCGAGCATCACGCCGATCGAGATCGGCACGTCCATGTTGGTCCGCCCCTTGCGCAAGGCCCTCGCGGCCGAGCGGAAGAACGGCAGGCCCGCATAAGCCACCACGGGCACCGCGATCAGCGCGGA
>JBQCFR010000139.1:0-15052 GCA_051958885.1 Tsuneonella sp. | reverse complement strand
GCCCTTCGCCGCGCGGCTGGTGCGTTGGCGGGGCAAGAAGCTCGATCGCCTCTCGATCGGCAATGGCGGCGATGCCGAAGCGGCGAAGGCGGACGTCGAAGCCGGGCGGTTCGCGGTCGTCTCGGTCGAGACCAAGCCGCTCACCCGCAATCCCCCGCCGCCCTTCACCACCTCCACCCTGCAGCAGGAGGCGGCGCGCAAGCTGGGCTTCTCCGCCAGCCACACGATGCGGGTGGCGCAGGACCTCTACGAGCAGGGCGCGATCACCTACATGCGCACCGACGGGGTGCAGATGGACGGCAGCGCGATCAGCGCGGCGAGGAAGGCGATCAGCGACCGCTTCTCCGGCCACTACCTCCCGGAAAAGCCGCGCATCTACCAGACCAAGGCCAAGAACGCGCAGGAAGCGCACGAGGCGATCCGGCCGACCGACTTCGCCCGCGACCGGGCCGGGCAGGGCGACGAGGCGCGGCTCTACGACCTCGTGTTCAAGCGCGCGATGGCGAGCCAGATGGCCGCCGCGAGCCTGGAACGCACGACGGTGACGCTGCGCGACCCCACCGGCCGCCACGAGCTGCGCGCCACCGGGCAGGTGGTGAAGTTCCCCGGCTTCCTCGCGGTCTACGAAGAGAGTTTCGACCAGAAGGGTGAGGACGACGAGGACGGCCTGCTGCCGTTGCTGCGCAAGGGCGACAGCCCGGCCAAGACCGGCGTCGAGGCCAACCAACACTTCACCCAGCCCCCGCCGCGCTACTCGGAGGCGAGCCTCGTCAAGCGGCTCGAGGAGCTCGGCATCGGCCGCCCCTCGACCTATGCCTCGACTATCCAGACGCTGCGCGACCGCGAATACGTGCGGATGGAGAAGAACCGCTTCTTCGCCGAGGAGAGCGGACGGCTGCTGACCGCGTTCCTCGAGCGGTTCTTCGACCGCTATGTCGGCTACGACTTCACCGCCGGGATGGAGGAGGAGCTCGACACCGTTTCAGACGGGCGTGAGGACTGGAAGACGCTGCTCGAGGCGTTCTGGCGCGACTTCAAGCCCAAGACCGACGAGGTCATGGAGCGCAAGCCCTCGGAAGTCACCGAGGCGCTCGACGAGTACCTCTCGGACTACTTGTTCCCCCCGCGCGCCGACGGGCACGATCCGCGCGAGTGTCAGCTGTGCCGCGCCGAAGGGCGCGACGGCGGCCGGCTGAGCCTGCGCGGCGGCAAGTTCGGCGCGTTCATCGCCTGCTCGAACTACCCCGAGTGCAAGTACACGCGCCAGTTCGCCAGTCCCGGCGGCGGCAGCGCCGAGAGCGGCGAGGACGCCTCGATGGGCGAGGACCCGGAGAGCGGGCTGGAGGTCATGCGCAAGACCGGCCGCTTCGGACCTTACATTCAGCTCGGCGAGGGCAAGGACGCCAAGCGTGCGAGCATTCCCAAGGACCTGCCCGACTTCGACCTCGAATGGGCGCTCAAGCTGCTCGGCCTGCCGCGGATCGTCGGAGCTCATCCCGAGACCGGCAGCGACATCGAAGCGAACATCGGCCGCTACGGCCCGTACCTCCGTCACGAAGGCAAGTACGGCAAGCTGGCGAATACGCGCGAGGTGTTCGAGGTCGGCATGAACCGCGCGGTCGACATCCTTGCCCAGGCGGCCAACCGCGGCGGCGGCGGGCGCGCGAAGGCGGAGCCGCTCAAGACGCTTGGCGTCCACCCGACCAGCGGCGGCGAGATGAAGGTCATGCCCGGCCGCTACGGCCCTTATGTCACCGACGGCACGACCAACGCCACGCTGCCCAGGGACGTGAAGCCGGAGGACGTCACCGAAACCCAGGCGATCGAGCTGATCGACGCCCGCGCGGCGAAGGGCCCGGCGAAGAAGAAAGGCCGCAAGAAGGCGCCGGCGAAGAAGGCTCCTGCGAAGAAAGCTTCCGCCAAGAAGGCCGCGGCGAAGAAGGCGAAGGCATAACCGATGGGCAAGGACGTCTTCGAGCGCCACAAGCAGCCGTGGAAGGCCGACGAACCCGGGCAGCTCCGCACCCTCGCGGCGAAAGGCAAGGGCCTCAAGGAAATCGCCAAGGCGCTGAACCGTAGCGAGGAGTCGACCAAGGACTTCGCCAAGAAGAACGGCATCGCGATCGCGAAGAAGCGGTGAGAATGTCCCCTCCGTCAGCCCTGCGGGCTGCCACCTCCCCATTTGTGACTTCGTCAAAAATGGAGAGGGGCTTGGGTCGCGTGATCCTCCCCATTTTGCGCAGCCAAATGGGGAGGTGGCAGCCGCGCAGCGGCTGACGGAGGGGTAACTTGCCGCGCAAGAAGCTTCCAAGGAACGTCGGCAGAGCCCGGACGCTGCGCGCCGCGATGTCGCTGCCCGAAGTCCTGCTGTGGCAGCAGCTTCGCGGGAGCGAAGCGAAGTTCCGCCGCCAGCATCCGCTCGGACCGTACGTGCTCGATTTCTACTGCGCCAAGGCGAGGGTTTGCGTCGAGGTCGACGGAATCTCCCATAACACCAGCGATCGGCCGCAGCGCGATGCGGAGCGGGACGAGTGGCTGAAAGGTAGGGGGATCGACGTTGTTCGCATTCCGGCTAGCGAGGTGCTGGCCGATCCCGCTGCAGTTGCCGAAGTGCTTGTTCGGTACTGCCGGCGTTGATCGCCCCTCCGTCAGCCGCCTTCGGCGTCTGCCACCTCCCCATTTGCGCTACGCGAAAACGGGGAGGACCTTGCGCGGCTCAATCCTCCCCATTTTTGACGAAGTCGCAAATGGGGAGGTGGCAGCCCGCAGGGCTGACGGAGGGGCATTCTAGCGCCCCCAGTCGAGCCCGATCTCCTCGTAGATCTCGCGGTTCTCGGCCCAGTTTTCCTCCACCTTCACATGCAGGAACAGGTGGACCTTCACGCCGAGCAGGTCGCTCAGCTCCTTGCGCGCCGCCTCGCCGATCGCCTTGATCTTCGCGCCGCCTTTGCCGAGCACGATCGGGCGCTGCGATTCGCGCCCCACTACGATTTGCTGGTGGATCGCGATGCTGCCGTCCTTGCGCTGCTCGTACTTTTCGGGCCGCACCGCGCTGTCGTAGGGCAGCTCTTCGTGGAGCTGGCGATAGAGTTGTTCGCGGGTGATCTCGGCGGCGAGCAGGCGCTCGCTGGCGTCGCTCACCTGGTCCTCGGGATAGACCCACTCGCCTTCGGGCATCATCGCGGCGAGCGCGGCTTTCATCTCGGGCACGCCGTCGCCGGTGAGCGCGGAGACGAAGAACACCTCGGCGAACTGAGCCTTGGCGGTGAGGTCCTGCGCCAGCGCGAGCAGCGGCTCCTTCTTCGCGGCGTCGACCTTGTTGAGCACGAGCACCTTGCGCTCGGGCCGGGCCACGAGCGCCTCGAGCAGCGGCTCGAGCTCGTGCCGGCGCTGCTTGATCGGATCGACCACCAGCAGCACCGCGTCGGCGGCTTCCGCGCCCTCCCACGCGGCGCTGACCATCGCCCGGTCGAGCCGCCGCCGGGGCGCGAAGATGCCGGGCGTATCGACCAGCACCATCTGCGTTTCGCCTTCGAGGGCGATGCCCATCAGCCGCGCGCGCGTGGTCTGCGCCTTGGCGCTGACGATCGCGACTTTCTGGCCGACCAGCGCGTTGACCAGCGTGGACTTGCCCGCGTTGGGGGCGCCGATGACGGCGACGAAGCCGCAGTGGGTTTCGGGTGAGGTCATCGCACGAGGCCCCTCGACACGCGCTCGACCTTCGGCCTCGACTGCTGCTCGGGAGGAACGGATGTCATATTTGCATTCATACACTTACTTCCGTTCGTCCCGAGCAGGGATCGAGCAAGCCCGCAGGGCGCCGTCGAGAGCCCGTGTCGAGGGAATCACCCGTACCGCTCCATGAACAACCTGGCTGCCGCCGTCTCGGCATCCTGCTTGCTGCTGGCGGTAGCCTCCGCCTCGCCGACGTTGCGGACGCTCACGCGCACGGTGAAGCTCGCCTGGTGATCGGGCCCGGAGCGGTCGGTGACTTCGTATTCGGGCGGCTTGCGGCGATTGCCGGCGGCCCATTCCTGCAGCGCGGACTTCGGATGCTTGGAGCGGCCGGCGGTGCCGGCGACCGCCGCCTGCCAGAAGCTGCGTACCAGCGCGCGCGTCGGCTCGAAGCCGGCCTCGCGGAAATTGGCGCCGAGCAGCGATTCCATCACGTCGCCGATCACGTTGTCGCTGTCGGCCGCGCCGTCGTCGCGCGCCTGCTTGCCCAGCAGGACGTGCGCCGGGGCGCCGATCTCGCGCGCGATGCGCGAACACGCCGCGCGGCTGACCAGGGCATTGAGCCGCTGCGCCAGCTCGCCTTCGCTGGCGCCGCCGCGCTCGAACAGCCAGTCGGCGATCGACAGCCCGAGCACGCGGTCGCCGAGAAACTCGAGCCGCTCGTAATTGCGCTCCGCCCCCGTGCTGCCGTGCGTGAGCGCCTCGAGCCAGAGCGCCTCGTCGGTTACGGTGAACCCGAGCTCTTCGAGCCAGGCGCGCGTCCCGCTGGCGAGTTCGCTCATATACCGTGCCCGATCCGGCTCCAGCGGGCGGCGGTGAACCACGTCCAGGGTTCGTACCACTCGGCGCTGCCGTCCGTCGACCACATCATCACCGTGGCACGGCCTACGAGGTTCTCCTGCGGCACGAAGCCGACCCCGCCGCTCGGCATCGCCGGAAAGCGGCTGTCTTGCGAGTTGTCGCGGTTGTCGCCCATCACGAACACGGTGTCCTCGGGCACGATCACCGGGCCGAAATCGTCCTGCGGGGTGGGCCCGAAATCGAGCACCTCGTAGCTGCGGCCGTTCGGCAGCGTTTCGCGGAAGCGGGCGTAGGCGCAGTGCGCTCCGTTGGCATCGCGCACGGTCTCGGCGCCCCAGGCGCAGTCGGTGTTGGGCGACACCGGAATCGTGAAGTCGGCCATCCGCTGCTTCGGGATCGGCGCGCCGTTGAGGATGAGCTGGCCGCGGCGCATCGCTACCGTGTCACCGGGCAGGCCGATCGCGCGCTTGATGTAATCGGTGCCGTCGAGCGGATGCTTGAAGATCACCACGTCCCCGCGCTCCGGCGCGTGCGCGAAGATGCGCCCGGGGATCAGCGGCAGGTCGAACGGCAGCGAATGGCGCGAGAAGCCGTACGGCCACTTGGCGGCGAGCAAATAGTCGCCGTTCCACAGCCGCGGCAGCATCGATTCACTCGGAATGTTGAACGGCGAGAACACGAAGCTGCGGAACAGCAGCACCGCGATCGCGAGCTTGACCACGAACCACAGGAAGCTGCCGAGCGTTTCGCCCTTGTCCTCGGCTTTCGCGGGGACGGGCGGCGGGCTCGCCGGGATGGTTTCGGTCATGCGCGGCCCGGCTGCCTGTCACGCTCCGCGCGGGTCTTGCGACTGCGGTTTGCGAGGGGAAAACGGCGATGCGGTGTGACTTTCGCGAACCGCGGCGACGCGGCGGACTGGGTGCTTGCAAACATCGCCGCAGTCCCTAGTCGGGACCGCGCTTGGTAGGAAAGGAATTTTGATGTGAGCGACACCGCCGCCGCCTGGGACGCGCTGGCGGCATTGCCCCGCGCGACGCTGGCGAAGCTGTTCGAGGACCCGCAGCGGGTGGCGAAGCTCTCCGGCCGGATCGACTGGGGCGAAGAGGGCGAAGAGAGCGCCGGCATCCTGTTCGACTGGTCTAAGACACACTTGTCGGACGAGCTTCTGACAGGCTTCGAGGCGCTTGCCGAGGCGTGCGGCTTCCCCGGCAAGCGCGCGGCTCTGCTGTCCGGCGAGCGGGTGAACACCACCGAAGACCGCGCCGCCGAGCACCCGGCGCAGCGCGGCATGGGCGCGGACGCGTCGGTCGAGGAAGCCGCCGCGCTGCACCAGCGCATGCACATGCTGGTCGACGCGATCCACCGGGGCGCGCTGGGCGAGGTGCGCCACCTCATCCACATCGGTATCGGCGGCTCGGCGCTAGGGCCCAAGCTGGCGATCGATGCATTGGCGCGCGGGCCCCATGGCGAGCTTGGCGGACTGGTCGACGTTCATGTCGTGTCGAACATCGACGGGCTCGCGCTCGAGGCGGCGTTCGAGGCGTGCGATCCGGCGACGACGATGATCGCGGTGGCAAGCAAGACCTTCACCACGATCGAGACGATGACCAACGCGGCGAGCGCGCTCGAGTGGCTGCGCGAAAGCGGCGTGTCCGACCCGTCCGGCCGCGTCGTCGCGCTTACCGCCGCGCCCGAGAAGGCGGTCGAGTGGGGTGTCGACGAGACCCGCGTCCTGCCGTTTCCCGAGAGCGTCGGCGGGCGCTATTCGCTGTGGTCGAGCATCGGCTTCCCGATCGCGCTCGCCGCCGGGTGGGACGCATTCGAGGACCTGCTCGCCGGCGCGGCCGTGGTCGACCGTCACTTCGCCCAAACCGACGGGCGCGCGAACCTGCCTTTGCGCGCCGCCTTCGCCGACCGGCTCTACACCGTGCTGCGCGGGTGCCAGACGCGCGGCGTGTTCGCCTACGACGAGCGGCTGTCGCTGTTTCCCGATTATCTCCAGCAGCTCGAGATGGAATCGAACGGCAAGGGCGTGGCGGCGGATGGTTCGCCCGTGAGCGGCCCGACCGCGCCGATCACCTGGGGCGGGGTAGGGACCGACGCGCAGCACGCGGTGTTCCAGCTGCTTCACCAGGGCACGATCGAGGTGCCGGTCGATTTCATCGCCAGCATCGCGCCGGGTGACGATCTGTCGGGCGACCATCACCGCATCCTGCTGATGAACTGCTTCGCGCAAGGCGCGGCGCTGATGGCCGGGCAGGCGAGCGACGATCCGGCGCGCAGCTATCCCGGTAACCGGCCGAGCGCGACGATCCTGTGCGACGACATCGACGCCGCGACGCTCGGCGCGCTGATCGCCTTCCACGAGCACCGCACTTTCGCCAACGCCGTGCTGATGGGAATCAACCCGTTCGACCAGTTCGGCGTCGAGCTCGGCAAGCAGATCGCCACCAGGATCGCCCGCGGCGGCGGCCAGTTCGACGCCAGCACCACCGCGCTGCTCGCGGCGGCGGGGCTTGGTTCCTGAGAGGCCTCCCGCACGTTCGAAGTTGACAGCGCGGATCAAAGCGTCACGGCGAATTGTTGCCCGTTCGTGACAGGCGCCTTGCGCTCGCCTTGCACTCCATCTGCTTCGCGCCGAAAGGTCGTTCGATGTCCATCCCGCAGCGAGTGCCGGCGCAGCCGATTCAGCGGGTGCAGGAGAACCTGCTCGCGCGCAGCGAGCGGCGGCTGCTCAACTGGATCTGCTCGCGGATGCCGGCCTGGGTGCGGCCCGACTACCTGACCGCGATCGGCATGGTCGGCGCGCTGATGGTGTTCGCCGGTTACCTGGCGAGCAACCTCGATCCCGACTGGCTGTGGCTGGCTATCGGCGGCTACGTGATCCAGTGGTTCGGCGATTCGACCGACGGCAGCCTCGCCAGGTTCCGCCGGATAGAGCGACCGCGCTATGGCTATTTCCTCGATCATAGTTGCGACGGGCTGGCGACCACGCTGGTGGTCTTGGGGATCGGCCTGTCGCCTTATGTCAGCATGGAAGTCGCGCTGGTGGCGCTGGCGGGCTACCTGCTGATGTCGATCCACGCGTTCCTATCGGTCAAGGTGCTCGGCGAGCTGCGGCGTTCGTATCTCGCAGCGGGGCCGACCGAGCTGCGCTTCATCCTCATCGCGCTGACGCTGTGCATGCTCGGCCTGGGGACGACCCCGGCGGCGCGGTGGGGCTTCGACCTGTTCACCGGGCTGGCCGGAGCGCTGCTGATCGGGCTGTTCCTGCTCCAGACGGCGCTCACCGCGCGGCGGCTCGCGGCCGAGGAACCGCCGCCCAAGTGGCCCAAGGATTGACTTTTCGCCGCCGCATCGCCACATGGCCGCCCAACGAGACGCCTCGGCAGCGTGAACAGGTGGGCAACCACCCCGGCCGCGTTTCGGTTTTCCAGACAGACTTCCCAATTCACGCGGGTCGTTGACGGAGCCTTCACCGGCTTCACCACCCGCTGCACGCGCCCGGACTCCCGGCGCGCGGTGCCGCATGCAATGCGAGTTTCATTTCCGATGACTTTCGACGATCTCGGGCTGTCGCAGCCCGTGCTCCACGCGCTGGAGCAGAAGAATTACACGACGCCGACCCCGATCCAGGAGCAGGCGATCCCGCTCGTGCTCGAAGGGCGCGACCTGCTGGGCCTCGCCCAGACCGGCACCGGCAAGACCGCGGCGTTCATGCTTCCGAGCATCGACAACCTGCGCGAGGCGAATCGGCAGACGCCGTTCAAGTCGTGCCGCATGCTCGTGCTCGCGCCGACGCGCGAGCTCGCTGGGCAGATCGCCCAGTCGGCGATCGACTACGGCGCGCTGGCGGGCCTCAGGGTGTCCTCGATCGTCGGCGGGACGTCGGTCGGCAAGGACCGCAACAAGCTCCACCGCGGGACCGACATCCTCGTCGCCACCCCTGGGCGGTTGCTCGACCTCGTCGACCAGAAGGCCTTCCGGCTCGATGGAGTCGAGATCCTCGTGCTCGACGAGGCCGACCAGATGCTCGACCTGGGGTTCATCCACGCGCTCAAGAAGATCGTCGCGCTGATGCCGGCCGACCGCCAGACGCTGCTGTTCTCGGCCACGATGCCGGGGTCGATCAAGGACCTATCGAAGCAGTACCTGAAGAACCCTGCGCAAGTCGCGGTCACCCCGCAGGCGACCACCGCCGAGCGGGTCGATCAGTACGTGACGCTGGTGAACCAGGACGAGAAGCAGGCGCTGCTCGGCCTTATGCTGAAGGGCCGCTACGGCGCGCCGGGCGGGGCGAAGATCGACCGCGTACTGGTGTTCACCCGCACCAAGCACGGCGCCGACCGCGTGGTGAAGAAGCTGGCGCAGGACGGCATCGCCGCCAACGCTATCCACGGCAACAAGAGCCAGCCGCAGCGTGAGCGCGCGCTCGGTGAGTTCCGCTCGGGCCGCACACCGGTGCTGGTGGCGACCGACGTCGCCGCGCGCGGGATCGATATCCCGGGCGTGAGCCACGTGGTCAACTTCGAGCTGCCCAACGTGTCCGAGCAGTACGTCCACCGGATCGGCCGCACCGCGCGCGCCGGTGCGACGGGCATCGCGATCAGCTTCTGCGCGCAAGACGAGCGCGCGTACTTGCGCGATATCCAGAAGCTGACCGGCGTGACGCTGGACCGCATCGCGCTGCCCGAGCGCTTCCGCGAGGTGGTCGAGGAAGTGCCGATCGTCCGCCCCAAGGGCAACCCCGGCCAGGTCCAGAATGCGCCGCGGGGCAAGAAGGTGCAGCCCAAGCCGCTCGGCGACCGCCGTCCGGCACGAGGCGAGCGCCAGGGCGAGCGGCTCGGTGAGCAGCGGCACGGGGAACGCAGCAGCGAGCCGCGCGGCGGCAATCCGGGGGGCAATCGCCGCCGGCGCTTCCGCGGCAAAGGCCCGGGCGGGGGCAACCGCTCCGCCGCCCGGGGCTGATACGGCGGGCAGGACCGCGTCCGGCATGGGCGCGGCTCTTAGTCGGCTGTTTACCCTAACCGGATAGCGAGCAGGCGATGCAATCGCTTGTGGCGCACTTGAGGATCAGCGGTTCCGCCGCGTGGCGGAGCCTGTTCCACGTGCCCCTCGCGGGGCTGCTTGCCTGTTCGCTCCTGCTCGCGTGGTTCTCCGCGCCGCTACCCGGCGGGGTCGACCTGAGCGGCGGACCCGGTGCGTTCCTGGTCCTCGCCGCGATCGTCTGGGCGCTCGCGTTCACGGCGCGGCTTGCGCAGCCGAGCTCGCGCCTGGCGATCGGCATCGAATCGCTCGCGCTGTTCCTGCCGGTGATCCTGGTCGCGACGTTTGCGTCCGTGAGCATGGCGGTGGGATCGGGGCCGTTCGTCGACAAGAGCCTGGTGGCGATCGACCACGCGCTGTTCCCGTTCGTCGACGTGCGGGCGGTGATCCTCGCGCTGCCGCACTTTCCCAAGACATACGCGGTGCTCGCGTGGATCTACAACTCGATGATCTGGCAGCCGTTCGCCTTCCTCGCGGTGGCCACTGTGTTCGGCAACGTGCGCGACAACGAGTACTTCCTCTCGGCATGGTCCACCGGGCTGCTGCTGTGTCTCCTGCCGTTTCACTGGCTTCCGGCGCTATCGCCCTACAACTATTACGGCATCCAGCCGGCCGCGGTGCCGGGGACCAGCGTGGCCATGCCTTGGCAGTTTCTGCCGATCATGACCGGCCTGAGGGACGGTTCGATCGGCATGCTGTCGATTCACCAGCTCGCCGGCATGGTCACCGTGCCCAGCTTCCACGCCTGCGCCGCGACGATGCTCGCGCGCAGCTGGTGGCGGTACCGCCTGCTGCGCTGGCCGATGCTGGCGCTCAACGCCGGCATGGCGCTGGCGGCGATACCGATCGGCAGCCATTACGTGATCGACATCGCCGCCGGCGTCGCCGTCGGCCTCGCCGCGAGCGCAATTGCCGCCTGGTTCGTCGCCCTGAAGGACCGCGCGCGCCCTGTCGCAGCGATGCCCAAGCGCGCGCCCGAGTTCGTCACGCTGCCAGCCTGACGTTGGCAAGCCGCCGCCGAATGGTCATATCGCGCGCTCCGCAACGGGAGTGCCTGCCATGGCCGAATACGACTACGACCTCTTCGTCATCGGCGCCGGGAGCGGCGGGGTCCGCGCCAGCCGGGTGTCCGCAAGCTTCGGCGCCAAGGTCGCGGTGGCGGAAGAATACCGGGTCGGTGGCACCTGCGTCATCCGCGGCTGCGTGCCGAAGAAGATGCTGGTCTACGGCGCGCACTTCGCCGAGGACCTCGAAGACGCGAAAAACTTCGGATGGACGATCGACAATCCCAAGTTCGACTGGATCACGCTGCGCGACAACGTGCTCAGCGATGTCGACCGGCTCAACCGCGCCTATACCGACACGCTCGAGAACCACGACGTCGAGATCATCCACGAGCGCGCGGTGCTCACCGGGCCGCACGACATCCGGCTCGCCAGCGGCAAGACCGTCACCGCGAAGTACATCCTGATCGCCACCGGCGCGCGGCCGCACGTGCCCGACTGCCCGGGCCATGAACTCGGCATCACCAGCAACGAGGCGTTCCACCTCGATGCGCTCCCGCCGCGCGTGCTGATCGCCGGCGGCGGCTACATCGCCAACGAATTCGCCGGCATCTTCAACGAGTTCGGCAGCAAGGTGACGATCATCAATCGCTCCGACCAGTTGCTGCGCGGCTATGACGAGAGCTTGCGCGACCGGCTGCTGACGATCAGCATAATGAAGGGCATCGACTTCCGCTTCAACGCGAACTTCCGCGGCATCGAGAAGACCGAGGGCGGCTGCCTCAAGGTCTCGATGACAAACTACGAGGACCTGGTCGTCGACTGCGTGATGTTCGCCACCGGCCGCGTGCCGAACACCGAAGGCCTCGGGCTCGAAGCGGCGGGTGTCGAGCTGGGCGAGAAGGGCGAGATCGTCGTCGACCGGTTCAGCAAGACCAGTGCCGAGCACATCTACGCGGTGGGCGACGTGACCAACCGCGTCCAGCTCACCCCCGTCGCGATCCGCGAAGGACAGGCGTTCGCCGAGACCGTGTTCAACAACAACCCGGTCGCGGTCGACCACGGCTGCATCCCGAGCGCGGTGTTCAGCCATCCGCCGCTCGCCGGCGTCGGCTTGACCGAAGGCCAGGCGCGCAACAAGTACGGCGCCATCAAGGTTTACGAGAGCGATTTCCGGCCGATGAAGAACGTCCTCGCCGGCCGCAACGAGCGCAGCCTCTACAAGATGATCTGCGACGAGGCGACCGGCAAGATCCTGGGCATCCACATGATCGGCCCCGAAGCGGCGGAAGTGATGCAGGCCGCCGCGGTCGCCGTGAAGGCCGGCCTCACCAAGGCGGACTTCGACGCGACCACCGCGATTCACCCGACGATGGCCGAGGAGCTGGTGCTGCTGCGGTAGCGTGGCATTCGCCTTGTTAGCGCGGCCCTTCGAGACGCTCGGACTACGTCCTCGCTCCTCAGGGCGAAGGGCAAGCGAGCTCTACTCTTCTCTCCGTTCGTCCTGAGGAGCCGAAGCCGAATGGCTGAGGCGTCTCGAAGGACCGTGGCTGGGTGGCAAGACGCCGCGCCGCCTCAATTGCTCCTCGCAACCTTTCGGCGTAACCTCCCTGCTGAGGGTGAGGGAGAGAGCGGATGGCGGGGACGGCACTCGTAACGGGCGGCACCGGGTATATCGCGGGAGAGCTGATCGACCAGCTGCTGGCGAAGGGCTGGTGCGTGCGCACCACCGTTCGCAGCAAGGCGAAAAGCGAGGCGCGGCTGCGCGGGCGCTGGCCGGCGGCGGGCGACAATCTCTACGTGTTCGAGGCCGACCTGATGAGCGACGCCGGCTGGGACCTCGCCAACGAGGGCTGCACCCATGTCGCGCACGTCGCCTCGCCGTTTCCTGTCGGTGTCCCGAAGGACGAGAACGAGCTGATCGTCCCCGCGCGCGAGGGCACGCTGCGCGCGCTGCGTTTCGCGCAGGCGGCGGGCGTGACCCGCTTCGTCCAGACCAGCAGCTCCGCCGCGATCGCCTATGGCCATCCTCCGTCCAAGCACGACTTCGACGAGAACGACTGGACCAATCTCGCGGCGCCCGGCGTGCAGCCGTACATCAAGTCGAAGACCATCGCCGAGCGCGCGGCGCGCGACTGGGTGCGCGAGAACGCGCCCGACATGGAGTTCTGCAGCGTCAACCCGGTGGCGGTGCTCGGCCCGGTGGCGAACGACGACCTCAGCGCCTCGATCGAGTTCGTCCGCCGCTTCCTCGCCGGCGAGATTCCGGCGATCCCGCGCATCGGCATCACCGTGGTGGACGTGCGCGACGTGGCCTCGCTCCACGTGCTCGCGCTCGAGGCGCCGGCCGACAAGGTGCGTGGCGGCCGCTTCGCCGCGGCGTCCGAGTTCATGTGGATGGAGGACATGGCGCGCGTGCTGCGCGATCACATGGGCGAGGACGCGCGCAAAGTCCCCAGGCGGCTGATGCCCACTTGGCTGCTCAAGACGATGGCGTTCTTCTCGAGCGACATTCGCCAGATCGCCGGGGAGGTCGGCAAACGCAAGGTCGTCTCGGGCCAGCACGCCAGGGACGTGCTCGGGTGGACCGCGATCAGCGGCGAGGAGACGGTGCTCGCCACCGCGCGCAGCCTGATCGCGCAAGGCGTGGTGAGGCTCTGATGCGGCTCGCGGGCAAGACCGTGCTGCTCACCGGCGGCACCGCCGGGATCGGGGAGCAGCTCGCGCTGCAGCTCAAGGCCAAGGGCGCGCAGGTGATCCTCACCGGCCGCTCGCCCGCCGGGCTCGAGAAGGCGCGCGCCGCGGGCTTCGAGACGATCGCCGCGGACCTCTCGGACGCGGGCGGGGCGCAGGCGATCCTCGATGCCCTGGGAAGCCGCGAGATCGACGTGCTGATCAACAACGCCGGGCAGGGAGTCGAGCACGACTTTCGCGAGCGCACCCCCGACGCAGGGGCCGCCGACGCGTGTATCTACGCCAATCTCAACAGCCCCATCCGGCTGACCGCCGCGCTGGTCGACTGGCTCAAGCAGCGGCCCGAGGCGGCGATCGTCAACGTCACCAGCGGGCTGGCGATCGCGCCGAACACCGGCAGCGCGGTCTATTGCGCGACCAAGGCGGCGCTGCGCAGCTACACCAAGTCGCTCCGCGCGCAGCTCAAGGGCACGCGCGTGCGCGTGATCGAGGCGCTGCCGCCGGTGGTCGACACGCAGATGACCGCCGCGCGCGGCGGCGCCAAGTTCCCGCCCGAGGAGTGCGCTCGGCAAATCCTCGCCGCGCTGGAGAAGGGCCGGGCGGAAGCCAACGTCGGCCAGGTCAAGCTCCTCAAGGCGGTGCACTCGATCAGCCCCGCGCTGGCCGAGAAGATAATGTTGCGGTTCTGACAGCTTGACGCTGCGGATTGGCCGCGCCTAACCGGCTGGAAAGAGCCGCCTGGGAGAGCCAATGTCCGCCAACATCGCCGAAATGGAACGCCGCCGTGGAGCCGCAAAGCTCGGCGGCGGGCAGAAACGCATCGAGGCGCAGCACGCCAAGGGCAAGCTGACCGCGCGCGAGCGGTTGGACGTCCTGCTCGACGAAGGCAGCTTCGAGGAGCTCGATACTTACGTCGAGCATGACTGCGTGGACTTCGGGATGGAGGACCAGAAGGTCCCCGGCGACGGCGTGGTGACCGGCAGCGGCACGATCAACGGCCGCCTGGTGTTCGTGTTCAGCCAGGATTTCACCGTGTTCGGCGGCTCGCTGTCCAAACGCCATGCGGAGAAGATCTGCAAGGTGATGGACATGGCGATGAAGGTCGGCGCCCCCGTCATCGGCCTCAACGACAGCGGCGGCGCCCGCATCCAGGAGGGTGTCGCCAGCCTCGGCGGCTATGCCGAGGTGTTCCAGCGCAACGTGCTCGCCAGCGGCGTCGTGCCGCAGATCAGCCTGATCATGGGCCCCTGCGCGGGCGGGGCGGTCTATTCGCCCGCGATGACCGACTTCATCTTCATGGTGAAGGATTCCAGCTACATGTTCGTCACCGGGCCCGAAGTGGTGAAGACGGTGACCAACGAGGTCGTCACCCAGGAAGAGCTCGGCGGCGCGATCACCCACACCACGAAGACCAGCGTCGCCGATGTCGCGTTCGAGAACGACATCGAGACCCTGCTCGCCACGCGCGACTTCTTCGACTTCCTGCCGCTTTCGAACCGCGAGGCGGTGCCAGAGCGGCCGACGAGCGATCCGTGGGACCGCATCGAGGACAGCCTCGACACGCTGATCCCGGCGAACGCTAACCAGCCTTACGACATGCACGAGGTGGTCCGCAAAGTGCTCGACGAGGGCGACTTCTTCGAAGTCCAGCCCGCGCACGCGGGCAACATCCTCACCGGCTTCGGCCGGGTCGAGGGGCGCACGGTCGGCGTGGTCGCCAACCAGCCGATGGTGCTCGCCGGCGTGCTCGACATCAACTCGAGCAAGAAGGC
>JBQCFR010000138.1:0-4560 GCA_051958885.1 Tsuneonella sp. | reverse complement strand
AAACCCTTGCGGAAGAGGCACTTAAGACCGCCGCCGCCATTGCCGCGATGCCGCCGATGGCGGCGATCGCGAACAAGGAAATGGTCAACGCCGCGTTCGAAACGACGCTCGACCAGGGCCTGATCATCGAGCGCCGCATCTTCCAGATCCTCGCCGCCAGCGAGGACAGGGCGGAAGGCATGGCCGCCTTCATTGAGAAGCGCGAAGGCAATTGGAAGGGACGCTGACATGAAAATCGCCTTCATCGGACTCGGCAACATGGGCGGCGGGATGGCCGCGAACCTCGTCAAGGCGGGGCACGAGGTGCGCGCGTTCGATCTTGTCAATGAAGCGCTTCATTCGGCCGCCGATCACGGGTGTTCGGTGTTCGGAACAGCCCGCGAAGCGGTCAACGGCGCCGAAGCAGTGGTGACCATGCTGCCCAATGGCGCGGTCGTGAAGTCCGTGCTCGAAAACGAGGTGTTCGGCCATGCGCCGCAAGGTGCGCTGATCCTCGATTGCTCGACGATCGACGTCGCCACCACCCGCGCGCTGTCGGAGGCGGCGAGCGCGAAGGGCTACGTGATGGTGGATGCCCCGGTCTCGGGCGGGATCGCGGCGGCGAACGGGGGCACGCTCACCTTCATGGTCGGCGGTAGCGACGAGGCCTTCGAGCGCGCCAGGCAGGTGCTCGAGCCGATGGGCAAGGCTGTCATCCACGCCGGCCAAGCCGGCGCGGGCGAGGCGGCCAAGCTGTGCAACAACCTGATCCTCGCGGCGACGATGATCGCCACCTGCGAAGGCTTCGCGCTGGCGCAGAAGCTCGGGCTCGATCCCCAGGTGTTCTTCGATATCTCGTCGAAGGCGACTGGCCAGTCGTGGTCGATGACCAGCTATTGCCCGGTGCCCGGCGTCGGCCCGCAGAGCCCCAGCGACAACGGCTACCAAGGCGGATTCGCCACCGCGTTGATGCTGAAGGACCTTAAGCTCGCGATGGAAGCGGCCGAGGGCGCGGACGCGACCACCCCGCTGGGGCGCCGCGCCAAGGAACTCTACGAGGCGTTCGACGCCGCCGGCAGCGGCGGGCTCGACTTCTCGGCCATCATCAAGACGATGGAATAGAGTGCCTCTCGGCCGTTGATCACCCCATCTCCGTTCGTGTCGAGCGCAGGCCAAAGGCCGTAGTCGAGACACCGCAGCGCCACGTTCGGGTGTCTCGACTGCAGTTCTCGGCAAGTTCGAACTGCGCTCGACACGAACGGAAATTAGCCCTGTGAAGGCGCTTCCGCCTCCTCCGCCGCCTTTTCGCGCGCCTGCTTGCGCTCGGTCAGCCACATCACCGCCAGTGCGCCTTCGAACAGCAGCAGCAGCGGGATTGCCAGCATGAGCTGGCTCACCGCGTCGGGCGGCGTGGCGATCGCGGCGACGATGAACACCGCGACGATGGCGTAGCGGCGCGCGCCGACGAGCTGCGCGCGGGTAACGATCCCGGCGCGGTTCAGCAGCAGCAGCAGGATCGGCAGCAGGAACGACAGTCCGAAGGCGAGGATGAACTGCATTACCAGGCTGAGGTAATCCTCGCTGTTGGGTAGCGCCTCGATCTGCACCCCGCCCTGCGTGCCCTGAAAGCCGAGGAAGAAGTGGAACGCCGTCGGCATGACGACGAAGTAGGCAAGCGCGCCGCCGAGCGTGAACAGCACCGGAGTGGCGATCAGGAACGGCAGGAACGCCTTCTTCTCCTTCGCGTAAAGCCCCGGCGCGACGAACGCCCACAGCTGGTTGGCGATCACCGGGAAGCTGACGAAGAACGCAGCCCACAGCGCTACTTTCAACTCGACGAAGAACTGGCCGTAGAGCTTGGTGTAGATGAGCTTGTTCTGCCCCGCGGCGAGCAGCGGGTGGACCAGGAAGGCGATGATGTCCTGCGCGAAGTAGAAGCAGACGAAGAACGCCACCATCAGCGCGAGGAACGCCCGCACCAGCCGCGCGCGCAGCTCGATCAGGTGGTCGAGCAGCGGCGCCTGCGTCTCGTCGAGGTCGGATATCTTGAACGGCATCGGCTCAGCGCAGCGGCAGTTGCGGCTCGTCGTCCGCCCTTTCCGGCTCGGGCGCCGGGCTGGTCGCGGACTCGGCGGTGGGCGGCGGCGGCAGCGGTGTCATCTCGTGCTCGGAGAGGTCGACCTGCGGATGCTCGGCCATGATGCGGGCGTTCTGCTCGGCCCACTTCTTCTGCATTTCCTCCATTTCCGCCTCGCGGATCATCGCCTCGATCCCGGCGCGGAAGTGGTTGGAGGTGCGGCGGATCTTGCCGATCCAGCGCCCCGCCAGGCGCAGCGCGCGCGGCAGGTCCTTGGGCCCGATCACGACCACCGCGACGATCACGATGACCAGCAGTTCGGATGCGCCGATATCGAACATCGATTGTCCGGCCCGTCAGCGGGCTGCTTGCAAAATCACTCGCCCCGGTCGGCGGGGTGCGGGTCCTTGGCCGCCTCGCTGGCCGGCTTGGCTTCGTGGTGCGGGCCTTCGAGGCGCTGCGGCGGGGCGGCGGGCTTCGCCGGCTCCTCGTTCATGCCTTCCTTGAAGCTTTTGATGCCCTTGCCGAAGTCGCCCATGATCTCGGCCACCCGGCCGCGCCCGAACAGGACGAGCACGATCAGCAGCACGATCAGCCAATGCCAGATGGAAAACGAGCCCATGGGTAATCTCCTTGGCCCCCATCTAGGCGATGCGCGGTGGCATTGCCAGTCTAGGCGTCGGCTTCCTCGGCCTTGTCCGGCGAGGCAAGCGCCTCCATCGCCTCGTCGACCGGATCGAGCAGGCCGGCGGCGCGCAGCTCGTCGATACCCGGCAGGTCGCGCCGCGATTCGAGGCCGAAGTGGTGGAGGAATTCGGGCGTGGTGGCGTAGATCACCGGGCGCCCGGGCACTTCGCGGCGGCCGGCGACGCGCACCCAGCCCGCTTCCATCAGCACGTCGAGCGTGCCCGAGGACGTCTGCACCCCGCGGATAGCCTCGATCTCGGCGCGGCTGACCGGCTCGTGGTAAGCAACGATCGCCAGCACCTCGGTCGCCGCGCGGCTGAGGCGGCGGACCTGCTCGCGCTCGCGGCGCAAGAGGTGCGCCAGATCGGGCGCCGTCTGGAACGACCAGCGCCCGCCGCGCTCGACAAGGTGCACTCCGCGGCTGCGGTAGTGCTCGGCGAGCGTGTCCAGCGCGCCTCGCACCTCGCCGAGCGGCGCGTCGCCCAGATGCCCTGCGAGGGCCTCGGCGCTCATCGGTTCCTCGGCGGCGAACAGCGTCGCCTCGACCGCCCGGACGAGATCGTCAGCCATTGGCGAGTCTGCGGAGCCGAAGCGGCCCGAACGTGTCGTCCTGCGCCAGCTCGGCGCGCCCCAGTCGCGCGAGTTCGAGCGCAGCCACGAAGCTCGAGGCCAGCGCCGACTTGCGCAGCCGCGGCTCGGACCAGCCTTGCTCGTGCGCGGATGGGAGGAAATCGCGCAGCTCGATCCACTCGAGCGTCACGCCGAGCAGCGCCGAGACGCGGTCGAGCGCGGATTCGAGCGTCATAACCGGCCGGTCGCGGACGATGTGGACCACCGGCGCGGTGCGCGCCTTGACCTGCCCATAGGCCTGGACGAGCGCGTACCGGTCGCACTGCCACAGCGTCGTGCGATCGGTCCGCAGGCCCTCGGCCGCGCCGCGCACGAAGACGTCGCGGCCCAGCCGGTCGCGCGCCATCAGCCGCGCGGCCGCCTCACGCATCGCGCCGAGCCGCGCCAGCCTGAGCTGCAGGCGCAGCGCCAGCTCCTCGGGGCTCGGATCCTCCTGCTCCTCACGCGGCAGCAGCAGTGCCGACTTCAAGTAGGCGAGCCACGCGGCCATGACGAGGTAGTCCGCCGCCAGCTCGAGCCGCAGTGCCTCGGCCCGGTCGATGTAATCGAGGTACTGGTCGACTAGCGCGAGGATAGAGATCTGGCGCAAGTCGACCTTCTGCCGCCGCGCGAGATCGAGCAGCAGGTCGAGCGGCCCTTCCCACCCATCGAGCTCGAGATAGAGTGCGCTGTCATCCCGGGCAGGTGTAGCGGGGCCGGTCCAGTCGTCGTCGGCGGGCGCGTCTTCGTCCTTCGACAAGCTCAGGACGAGCGGATGCTGGGAATCGCTCACACCCCGAAACCCCGCTCACCCTGAGCTTGTCGAAGGGTGCTCACGCCGCCTGCCCCGCCAGCGCCAGCAAACTGTCGCGCTTGGCCAGCAGCTCGGCCTTGTCGGCGGCCGCAGCCCCGCCGGTGCCGGCGAGCGCGCGGTCGAGCCGCTCGGCCGTCTCGGGGGCCATCGCCGGCAGGCGCGCGGCGATACCGATCATGTCATCCATCTTGGCCCAGCAATTGAGCGCCAGATCGCAGCCCGCCGCAACCGCCCTTTCCGCGCGCTCGGGCACGCTCCCGGCGAGCGCTTCCATGTCGAGATCGTCGGTCAGGAGAAGGCCGTCGAAACCGGTGCGGCCGCGGATGATGTCGCGGATCACCGTGGGTGACTGGGTCGCGGGATGCTCCGCGTCCCATTCAGGAAAAACGAGGTG
>JBQCFR010000137.1:0-3586 GCA_051958885.1 Tsuneonella sp. | reverse complement strand
ACGAGCAGCGCGATCAGGCTCTCGTGCCCGATCGACGCGCCGACCTTCAACTCGCGCACCGCCTCGCGCACGCGGAACGGGGTGAGCACGCGTTGCAGCAGCGCGTTCACCGTGGTGACGAGAAGCTGGCTGCCCTGCTTGCCCGCCTGCAGCCGGTGGAGCGCCGCGAGTCGGCGCGCGCTGACCGAAAGAGCGGGCGAGGCGCGGTCGTAGGGCAGGCAGTCCCACGCGGGAAACTCGATGACTTCCAGCTCGGGCGCGAAGTAGCGCGCCGCCTCGGCCACCGCGTTCATCGCCGCATCGTCGGACGCGATGAACACCGCGCGCCCCTTCGCCGCCCGCGCGAGGTCCGCCATTACCAGCGGCTGCGCTCCCCGCGGGACCGACGCGAGGGTCAGCGGCTTCTTGGCGCTCAGGATTGTCTGGAGGTCGGGCATTCGGGTCCTGTCGGGTCTCGTATCGGGCGCACGCGCAAGCACCCGCCCGGAGTGTTCGGGCGAGGTCGGGAAGCGAGGTTGTCAGATAGGCCGAACGCGCGGATATCCAACCGGTTTCAGGGCACCTCGACGTAGTCCAGCCGCTGCATCGCCGTCATCTGCGCGCCGGCGAGTTCCTCCGGCACCGGCTGCGCGCCGAGCGCCCAGGCCATCACGTCGACGTCGTCTTCCTCGAGCAGCGCCTCGAACCACGCAAGCTCGCCTGAGCCCCAGGTGGCGGCGTAACGGTCGAAGAACCCGCCGATCATGTAATCCGCCTCCCGCGTGCCGCGGTGCCAGGCACGGAAACGCGCGCGGGCGAGGCGGGGGGCGAGATCGGACATGACGCGCGGGTAGGGCACTGCCCAACCGCGTTCAAGCCGCTATAGCCGCGCCATGCGCCCCGACGTGCTCAATCCGCTCTTCGCCGAGGCCGAAACGCTCGAGGGCGTCGGGCCCAAGGTGATGAAGCCGCTCGAGAAGCTGGGCCTCACGCGGGTGCGCGACATCGCCTACCACTTGCCCGACCGCTTCGTGACCCGGCGGCCGGTCGAGAACCTCGATGCGGCGAGCGTCGGCGAGCAGATCGTCGTGCCGCTCACGCCGGTGGAGCACCGATCGAGCCGATCGGGGCGCGGCCCCTACGCGGTGCTGGCGCAGGATGCGCTCGGCAACGTCGCCTCGCTGACCTACTTCGGGCGGGCGAGCTACACCGCGAAGAAGCAGCTTCCGGTGGGGCAGAAACGGTGGGTCGCCGGGCGGCTGGACCAGTACGGGCAGATGCTCCAGATCGTGCACCCCGATCACGTGGCCGAAGACAGCGCCGGGCTGCTCGGCACGCTCAACGAGCCGGTCTACGCGCTGTCCGAAGGACTGACTCAGCCCAAGGTCGCCGGACTGGTCGAGCAGGCGCTCGCGCGGCTGCCGGCGCTCCCCGAGTGGATCGAGCCGGGCCACTTCGTCAAGATGCACTGGCCGTCTTGGAGCGATGCGCTGAAGCTGGCGCACAAGGGCGAGCACCCCGCCGCGCGCGACCGTCTGGCGTATGACGAGCTCCTCGCCAACAGTCTCGCGCTCACGCTGGTGCGCGCCGACAATCGCCGCCGCAAGGGGCAGCCGCTGCGGGGCGACGGGCGCCTGCGCGCCAAGCTCGCGCTGCCGTTTCCGCTCACCGGCGCGCAGCGGCGCTCTATCGGGGAGATCGAGGGCGACCTTGCGCAAGCCACCCCGATGCTGCGCCTGCTGCAGGGCGATGTCGGTTCGGGCAAGACGGTGGTCGCGCTCGAGGCGATGCTGGTCGCGGTCGAGGCGGGCGCGCAGGCGGCGCTGCTCGCGCCGACGGAAATCCTCGCGCGCCAGCATTTCGAGACGCTGCGGCGGATGCTTGCGGCCACTGGCGTCGAGATCGCGCTGCTCACCGGGCGCGACAAGGGCCGCGCGCGCGAAAGCATCCTGATGGGGCTGCAGGACGGCAGCATCCAGGTGATCGTCGGCACCCACGCGATCTTCCAGGATACGGTGAGCTACCGCAATCTCGGCCTGATCGTGATCGACGAGCAGCACCGCTTCGGCGTGTCGCAGCGGCTGATGCTGGCGAGCAAGGCGCGGGTGACGCCGCACACGCTGGCGATGACCGCCACCCCGATCCCGCGCACGCTGACGCTGGCACAATACGGCGAGATGGACGTCAGCCGGCTCGACGAGATGCCTCCCGGCCGGCAGGCGATCGCTACCGTGGTGATCAGCGCCGAGCGGACCGGCGAGGTGATCGAGCGGCTTGCGCGCCAGCTCGATGCGGGGGCGCAGGCGTACTGGGTCTGCCCGATAGTCCGCGAGCTCGAAAGCGAGGACATCGCCGCCGCCGAGGCGCGCTACGCCGTGCTGCGCGAACGGTTCGGCGACGATGTCGTGCTGGTCCACGGCCAGCTTCGCCCCGAGGTCAAGGACGCCGCGATGGAGCGCTTCGCGCGCGGCGATGCCAGGCTGCTCGTGGCGACGACGGTGATCGAGGTGGGCGTCGATGTGCCCAACGCCACGCTGATGGTGATCGAGCAGGCCGAGCGCTTCGGCCTCGCGCAGCTTCACCAACTCCGCGGCCGCGTGGGGCGCGGCGAGAAGAAAAGCGTGTGCGTGCTGCTTCGCGGCGAAGCGCTCTCGGAGACCGGCAAGGAGCGGCTGGCGCTGATGCGCGAGACGCAGGACGGTTTTCGCCTCGCGGAGGAGGACTTGCGGCTGCGCGGCGGCGGCGAGCTGCTCGGCACGCGGCAATCGGGCGACACGCCGTTCAAGGTCGCCGATCTCGAGCAGATCCAACGGCTGCTGCCGATCGCCAGCGAGGATGCCCGGCTGCTGATGGAGCGCGACGGCGGCCTCGCCAGCGAGCGCGGGCAAGCGGCGCGGATATTGCTCTACCTGTTCGAGCGGGATTGGGGGGTGCAGTTGCTGCGGGGCGGGTAGCGTCGATAAGACAGCACCCCTTCGCTATCGCTCGGGAATTTTCGCGCGAAACCATCCCCCGGATGGTTTCGTCCAGCGAAAATTGGTCGGGGAAAGAGGATTCGAACCTCCGGCCCCTGCCTCCCGAAGACAGTGCTCTACCAGGCTGAGCTATTCCCCGACCGATGTCCGACGCTTGCCATCCAAGCGGATGGGGCGGCGAGGCAGGAGCGCGCCTATAAGGAGGGGTGCGCGGGGTGGCAAGCACGCTTTTGTCACGATAGGAGCACTGTCCGTGGCAACTGCTCGTCCAATCTCCGATTCTCGGCAGGCTCCGCATCCGGAGCAGCAATATCTCGACCTGATGCGGCGCATCTGGAGCGAAGGGTCGGAGCGGGTCGACCGCACTGGAATCGGCACGCGCTCGGTGTTCGGGGCGATGTTGCGGTTCGATCTCGGGGGCGGCGCGATGCCGCTACTCACCACGAAGCGAGTCTACTGGAAAACCGCCACGCGCGAGTTGCTGTGGTTCCTCACCGGCGAGACCAATATCCGCCCCCTCGTGCTGCAGGGGGTGCACATCTGGGAGGACTGGCCGCACGCGCGCTACGTCCGCGAGACCGGCGATAACATGTCAATGAAGCGCTTCATCGAACGCATTGAACACGACGAAA
>JBQCFR010000136.1:0-10194 GCA_051958885.1 Tsuneonella sp. | reverse complement strand
GAACGACCGCCTGCACGTCCTCGACCGATCGCGGGCGCACCACGCACCCCGGCCGCGGCACCTCTTCGCCGCGCCAGTCGCGTAGGTGCTTGACGGCCCACTGGTCGTAGCGCCGAGAATTGCGCGTTTCCGCGTCGCTATCGACCTGCCCTGCCCCGACCGCGTCCCTGAGCGCTTTGACCACCGTGTTCATTCACCCTCTCCCTTCGCGCCGAGCAGACGGCGACTGTTCGCCTCGATGCCCCGGCAATGCGCGATCTGCGCCTGCTTGTGTGCCTCGCTCCACCCCAGCAGCGCGCCCATCGCATCCGCCGCGGGGGCAAGAGCATCGAGCCCCGCACAGTGGTCGAACCAGGCCCGCGCGCTGCGGCGCACCCAGTAGTCCTCGAGAGTCGCGGCGCCCTCGTGCGTGACCGCGCGCGCACTCTCCGCGGCCACATCGCCGCCCGCGCCGACGATCACCTGCGCTTCGTCGCCATAGAGGCCGATGAGGCGCTCGGCGGCGCCGGAATGGAGCTGCGGAAACAGGCTCTGCGCGTTATCGATCCTGCGCGAACCGCCCGGCAGCGGGGTATCGGCGGTGGTGCATGGACGCGCGCTCGCGCCCAGCCGCTGGACCACGAGATCGACGACACGCTCGGCCATCGCCCGATAGGCGCTGAGCTTGCCGCCGGCGATCGAGATCATCCCGCCGGGCGAGGTCCAAATCTCGTCCTTGCGGGAAACCTCGTTCGCCTTCTTGCCCGGTTGCGCGATCAGTGGACGCACGCCCGACCACAGCGCAACGATCTCCTCGTCACGGATCGGTTCGATCGCCAGCGCGGCTTCGGTGGCGCGGAGCAGGTAGTCGATGTCCGCCCGCGTCGGTTCGGGCCAGTAATCGGCGCCGTCGTGGAACACGTCGGTCGTGCCAATGTAGGTGAACGCGCCGCGCGGGACCGCGAAGATGCTGCGCTTGTCAGGCGCGCGGATGATCAGCGTCGCGTTGACGGGGAGCCGCTCGCGCGAAAGCACCAGGTGAATGCCGCGGCTGAGCGAGAGCCGGTTGTCCGCCTCCCCCGCCTCGAGCGCGCGCACCTCGTCGACCCACGCGCCGGCGGCATTCACGACGATCCGCGCGTCGATCCGCGCGGCCAGCTCCTCACCTGCGAGCGTCGAGGTCACGGTGAGCCCATCTGCCGCCACGCTGGAGGCGGCGGCGTAGTTGAGCGCCACCGCGCCCGCGCCTTGCGCGCTGCGGATGTTGGCCAGCACCAGCCGCGCATCGTCGGTCAGGAACTCGGGATAGATCACCGCGCCGTTCAGCCGGTCGGTGCGCATCAGCGACTCGCGGCGCTGGAGTTCGGCCAGTCCGATGACCTCGTGACGCTCGGCTTCGGGAACGCCGCCGAGCTTCTCGAACGACCACAGCCCGGCGCGCAGCTTGGCCGCCATCGCCAGCGAGGTGGTCGGGATCAAGAAGGGTGACAGCCTCGTGAGGTGCGGCGCGATCCGGCGCATGACCTGCCGCTCAGAGGCGGCTTCCTTCACCAGCGCCACGTCGCCCTGTGCGAGGTAGCGCAGGCCGCCGTGGATCATCTTCGAGCTGCGGCTGCTCGTTCCGCTGGCGTAGTCTCGCGCCTCCATCAAGGCCACCGACAGCCCGCGCATCGCCGCGTCCCGCGCAATCCCTGCCCCGGTGATCCCGCCGCCGATCACGGCCAGGTCGAAGCGCCGCTCCTCCAGCCGGGCGAAGACCTGCCGCCGATCGCGCGCGTCGAGGGAGATGCTGCTCATGCCGCAAACGTTAGGGGAATGAGCGCGGCGCTGGTAATGCAATAGAGGAATGATATGATGCGCGGATGAACCTGCGCCGGCTCCGCCACTTCGACGCGCTGTTTCGCCTTGGCAGCTACGCCCGCGCCGCCGCCGAGCTCGGCCTCACCCAATCGGCGTTGACACGCTCGATCCAGAAGCTCGAGGAGGCGCTTGGCGCCGTCCTGTTCGACCGCACCACTCATTACGTACGGCCGACCGGCGAGGCGGAGCGGCTGATCCGTTCGGCACGCGATGTCATCGCCGCCGCCGCCAATCTCGCGCAGGAAGCGCGCGGTCTCGGCCGGCCGCAAGGCGGGACGGTGCGCATCGGCTCGGGCCCCTACCCGCTCCAGCCGCTGGTGACCGACGCGATGGCGCGCTTCGCCGCCGAGCGGCCGGGCGTGCGCGTGACGGTGAGCGGGGGCGCGTCGGAGCAGTTGCTCGAGATGCTGGTCGACCGGCGGCTCGACCTGGTGGTGTGCAACCGGTTGAAGTTCGCGGCGTCCGGCCACGCGGACGAAGTGCTGTGCATTCCGCTGCCGGCCGATCCGCTGATGCTGGTGTTCGCCGCCGATCACCCGTTTGCGCGCGGCGAGGGAAGCAGCGCCGATTGGCCGTGGGCGCTGCCTCGCCCCGCCCCCGGGAGCAATTTCCCGCGCGCGATCCGGGCGCGCTTCGCGGCTGGCCAGTTCCCCGACTTCGAGCTCGATTCCACCGCGGCCTGCCTCGACATGGCGCGCAGCGGCACCGCGATTACGGTCGTGCCACGCGCACTGGTGCTGCGCGCGTGCCGCGACGGGGCGCTCAAGATGCGCGCGCTGCCCGGATCCGAGGTGACCCGCGACGCGATCCACCTGCTCCGCAACCGCAGCCGCGGCGCGCTGGTCGCCGCGTTCGTCGACACGCTCCGCAGCGTGGCGAGCAGTTATGCCGAGACGAGCCCCGCGAACAGCTCGGCGTCCGGCGAACCGGCGCGGTAGAACACCGGCGGCGAGCCGAACGGCGCGGCGACCGTGACCTCCTGACCACCGGCGTGCGCCACGCCCGACCAGACGTGGACCCAGTCGGCGCCCGCCGGTAGGTAGGCGCTCCACTCCTGCCGCCCGGCCTCGATCACCGGCGCGACGAGCAGGTCAGGGCCGAACAGGTATTGCGTCTGGATAGCGTACGTCGCGGGATCGTCCTCGAAGTGGAGGAACAGCGGGCGCTGCAGCGGCAGCCCGGTGTCCGCCGCCTCGTGCGACAGCCGGCGGATGTAGGGCGCGAGGTGCGCGTAGATGCGCGTCATGCGCGCGAAGTGCGCGAGCAGTTCGGGCGTGTCGTCGTACTGCACGTTCTGGCGCGGGCGGTTGCCTTCGTGCGTGCGGATCATCGCAGTGAACGCCGCCATCTCCGCCCAGCGCATCGCCAGTTCGGCGTCGCGCGTGGTGTCGAACAGGCTGGTGTAGCCGCCGGCGTCGCTGTGGTGATGCGCGTTGCCGAGCATGCCGGCCGACAGTGCGGCACAGATCACCGTGCCGATCCCGTCATGGCGGCTGAAGTCGACCGCCTGGTCGCCCGCCCACAGCATCGGGCAGTGCCGCTGCACGCCCGCAGCGCCCGAGCGCATGAAGAACATGACCTCGCCGGCCTTGCCGCGCCCGGCGACGCCCTTGGCGTTCACCGCACCCCACAGCGCTGGCCAGCGGTTGTGCGCGGTCATCCCGCTTTCCCCGCTCGCAAGACGCACGTTCACCGGCAGGTATTCGCCGAAGTCCGCCATCCATCCCGAGAGCCCGAAATCGAGCATGTTCCCGCCGATGACGGTTTCGGCGAACCAGTCGGCGGCAGCCGGGTTAGTGAAGTCGGCATGGCCGCAGTCGAACTCGCCGAAGTCCATCACGTGCGGCTCGTCGCGCTCGGGATGCATCACCAGGAAGCCGCGCTCGGCCGCTTCGGCGAACATCGGGCCGTCGACCGCGAGGTACGGGTTCACATAGCCGAGGAAGCGGATGCCTCGCGCGGCGAGTTCGGCGATCCGCGCCGGCAAGTCGGGGTGCCGCTCGGCGTTCCAGCGCCAGTCCCAGAACAGGCGATTGCCGAAACTGGTGACGCGCAGGCCCACCCAGTCTTCGCACCACAGGCCGCTGACGGCGACGCCGGCGCGCTCGAAACCTTCCAGGCGCGCAAAACTCTCTGCACCGTCCTTGAGGCCGATGATCGCGCCGCGCAGCACCCATTCGGGCAGCGGCGGCTGGCGCCCGAAGTGCTCCGACAGCGCCGACACCAGACCGGCGAAAGTGGGCCGCGACCATAGCTCGATCCGCGCCGGGATCTCCCACACCTCGACCTCGTGGAACGCGGCGTCGCGGAAATCGAACGCCGCGTAGGCAAAGCTGTCGACATGGAGCGCATAGTGCCGCGAGCTGACGAACGTCGGCTGGGGGAAGTTAGTGCGGGCGTAGTCGCCGCCGCCGCCGGGGCGGTGCTCCTCGACCTGCTGGAACAGGCGCGATTCGGGATCGCGGCCGACCCCGGGCTCGCTCGACCACAGCGGGTAATGCCGGCCCCTAAGGTCGAAGTGCGAAAACTGCTCGCCCCCGCCCCATACATGCTCGTCTTGCTCCGCGGGAAGGCGCAACCACAGGCGGTTCAGCGCGGGATCGAGCGCCCGCAGCGCGATCGTCGCGTCATCGCCGGTGACGGTAATCTCGGCTTCGAGCAGCCACGGGCTCCCCGGGGCCGCGGCGAACCGCGCGACCGCGCCGTCGATCTCGACATGCCGCAGCGCATGCTCTTCGCGCACGCGCTGCGACAAGTCGAAATGTCCGAGCCGCCCGTGGACCTCCGCTTCCCCGCGCCCAACGCGAAAGCACGGGGCTTCCGCGGTGTGCGCGAGGATCGTCTTGCCGCCAAGGCTCAGCGTGAACCCGGTCTCGAGCGCCTCCAAGATCACGAGCGGCGCCGGGATCGGCTCAGAAGTTCACCCGCCCGGCGATCCCGAAGTAACGCTCGGCGTCGCGCGGCGTGATCTGGCGCATGAACGAGGTGCCGTTCGGGATGCGCTGGATCACGAACTGCTTGTCGGTGATGTTCTTCACCATCAGCGAGATGCTGTACTTGTCATCCGCCGTGCTGAACCGCAGCCCGGCGTCCCAGATGGCGTAAGGATCCTGGAACGCGTTGGGGTTCTGGTTGATGTCGAAGTTGGTCTTGCTCTGGTAGGTCAGCGCGCTGTTGAAATCGACGTTCAGCCCCGCGAGGTTGACCGGCAGGCGCCAGTCCATCGCCACCGAACCCTTGTACTTCGGCGCGAAGGGCAGCGGCTTGCCGTTGATCGCGTCGGCGCAGGTCACCGCCGCGCCCGGCGGGCAGATGAACGTGTCGATATGCGCATCGGTGTAGTTGAACCCGCCGGTGAACTGCAGCGTGTCAGTCGGCGTGAAGGTGAAGTCCGCCTCGATGCCGCGGGTCGAGACCGAGCCGGCATTGGTCAGGCGGGTGACCACCTGGCCAGCAACGATATCGAGGAAGTTCGCCTGGTAATTGTCGTACTTGGCATAGAACGCGGCGAGGTTCAGCGTCAGGCGGCGATCGAACAGGCGGGTCTTGAGGCCAGCCTCGTACGCATCGGACTTTTCAGGGGCGATGCTGCCGACGTCGCGCGCCTGCATGTTGAAGAACACGTTGATGGCCGGGCCCTTGTAGCCGCGGGTGTAGGTTGCATAGGCCATCACGTCGTCCGTCACGTCGTACTGCAGCCCGACGTTGCCCGACCAGCCGTGGTCCTTGGTCGAACCGTTCGCAGTGAACGCCGGGTTCACGCCGGGGAACGCGGTGGCCGAGGTCGATTGCCGCGCGAAGTCGAAGGCGACCTTGTCGTCGGTGTAGCGCGCACCGAGCAGGCCGCGGAACGCGTCGGTGAAGTTGGCGGTCACCTGGCCGAATGCCGAATAGCTGGTCAGCTTGGTGGTGAAGTCCGCGGTGCCCACGTTCGTGACGTACGTCGATGATCCGGCGGCGCACGGAGTCAGCCCGTTGGTCGTCGGCAGGGTCGAGGCGGTGCAGCTCGTCACCGTGCGGTTGAAGAAGTCGACCTCTTTCGTGTGGTAGTAATAAAGGCCGGCGACGTACTCGAGGAACTGCGGGTGCGCCGAGGCGATGCGCAGTTCCTGCGTGAACTGGTCGAACTTGAGATCGCCGAAGTCGTGCGAGCGTACGTCGCCCGCGGCGATGCCGGTGTTGACGTACTTGGGACTGTCCGAACGGAAATCGCCGTCGCGCTGCTGGAAGTTGTACCAGTGGCGGTAGGCGGTGATCGAGGTCAGCCGCGCGCTGCCGAGGTCAACGTCGATCTGCCCCGACACGCCGCTGTTCTTGTCGCGGGTATAGGGATCGAGGTCGTTGTCGATGTCCTTGTTGTTGTTGTCGAGCGTCAGCGGGGCGAGACTGGGGATGAACACCGCGTTGTTGAACGCGGAAGGGACCACCTGGCCGATCGAATCGGCGTAGCCGTTGTCGCTGTTCTTCGAATAGTCGGCGATGAGGGTGATCTTCACCGTCGGCGCCGGTTCGGCGATCAGCTTGCCGCGCACGCCCCAGTGCTCGTAGCCGTTGATGTCGTGGCCGTTGAAGACGTTGGTGCCGTTGCCGTCGTAGTGCGACCAGAAGCCGGTCAGCGACGCGCGGATCCCGTCGGTCAGGGGCCCCCCGACGCTGCCGCGCACGCGATACTCGTTGCCGGTGTAGTAGGCTGCGTCGAAATATCCGCCGAGCACCTGCGGCGGATCGCGGGTGATGAGGTTGATCACGCCGGCGCTGGCGTTCTTGCCGAACAGGCTGCCCTGCGGCCCGCGCAGCACCTCGATGCGCTCGACATCGAGGAAGTCCGAGGTCTGCTGCCCGGTGCGCGCATAGACCACGCCGTCGATGACGGTCGACACCGAAGGCTCGACGCCCGAGGCGAACGAAATCGTGCCGACGCCGCGGATCGACAGCGCCGAGTCCTTGTTGGTGTTGCCCTTGCGGAAGGTGAGCGTCGGCACCCGCTGGAACAGCTGCTCGGCCGAGTTGATGTTCGCGCGCTCGAGCTGCGCGCCCGAAACCACGGAAATCGCGACCGGCACGTCCTGCAGGTTCTGTTCGCGCTTTTGCGCGGTGACGATGATGTCGGTATTGGCGAAAGGCTGGTCCGGATTGGCCGCCGTCGTATCAGCCGGTGCGCCGTCCTGCGCCGCTGCCGGCGTTGCCGCGAGCAGCGCGGCGGCCCCGCTCGAAAGAGCCAGGCACAGCTTGAAGGTCGTC
Organism: Tsuneonella sp.; assembly: GCA_051958885.1. GTDB lineage: Bacteria > Pseudomonadota > Alphaproteobacteria > Sphingomonadales > Sphingomonadaceae > Tsuneonella. The sequence goes on along the minus strand of JBQCFR010000136.1, from coordinate 3,114 downwards.
CTCATTCGTTCCTCCCGAAATGGCGGCCGATCGTCCGTCGGCATTCAGTCACGCCCGCGCCGCAGAGCCACGCGGATTCCCCAATGTATCACGCTGCAGATGCACGTCCCCGCTATCGCAGTCTAATCGAGAATTGTCGCCAATCTATGTCCAAATGCTATGGCTTGGCGGCCACTATTCGGTTGACTTCGGCAAGGCACGACTCCGTCTCGCGCCGAACATCCTCAGCCAGCCACGAGACGATCTCCGGCGTGGGTCCGATATCCGGTTCGAGGAGCGAGAAGTCGAGGAACACGGTGGGCGAGATCGGGCGCATCGCCACGCCCAGCCGGTGGAACAGCGCGGCGCTGAACGGCTCGGCGATCGAGACCCCCAGTCCTGCCTCCACGAAGGCATAGAGGATCTGCGAATGCTGCGTCTCGAGCCGGCGCGAAACCGCGATGCCCGCTTGCTCGAGCGCCGCGTCGATGCCGTTCCACAGCGCGTCGGCCTCGTGCATCGGGCCGATGAATTCCTCCCCCGCGAGCTCGCTCACAGTAAGCCGCCCGCGCCGGGCGAGCGGGTGATCGGCGGGCAGGATGCAAACGTATTCCGCCCGCGCCAGGCCGGTCGAACGAATGCCTTCCCGCCCCTGAGCGTCGATGCCGATGCCGAGGTCCGCCTGCCCCAGGAACACCCGCTCCTCGATCGCGCTCTGGCCGAGCGATTCGACCGTAACCTTGATGTCGGGGTAGAGCAGGCGAAACCGGCCGATCACTGCGGGCAGGATCGACATCCCGATCGCGGCCAGCGCCGCGATGCGGACAGTGCCGACCGGATGCGCGCGAATGCGCCGCGCGGCCTGGTCAAGCAGGTCGAGCCCAGCGTAGCTGCGCCGCACCGCCTCGTAGAGCGCCTGCGCCTGGGCGGTCGGATGCACGCGCGCGCCGCGCCGGTCGAACAGGCGGAAGCCGACCGCCCGCTCCATGTCGGCGATCAGCCGGCTGACCGAAGGCTGGCTGATGTGGAGCATCGAGGCGGCGGAGGTGATGCCCCCGCTCATCATCACGGCGCGGAACGCCTCGACTTGTCTCATGCGCATAAGTCATAGCATAGAGGTATGCAGGGGTTATGCAATTCGATTGGATACAATGGCTGTGCGGGCGTAATCTCCCGGACCGACAGCCAATCGGGAGACGCCACGTGGATTACTCGGCTCAGCGCGAACAATTCCGCACCGAAGGATACGCCGTCTTCGAGCGCGTGCTCGAAGGTCCGCTGCTCGAACTCCTGCGCGAAGAATGCGGCCGCGTGATCGAGCGCGAAGACGAACGGCTCGACGCGCTCGGGGTCGAAGTCGACGGCATTAGCCACAAGGGCAAGCGCTACTTCGCCGGCGAATGCCAGCGCCGCCAGCCGGCCTTGCGCGAGATGCTGTTCAGCGAGACCATGGCGGCGATCTGCCAGGCGACGCTGGGCGACGATGCCTATTTCTTCTACGACCAGTATGTCGTGAAGGGCGCCGACAAGGGCATGCCGTTCAGCTGGCACCAGGATTCGGGGTATGTCGTCGGCAACGGCGGCCCCGCCGACCACAAGCCCTATCTCACGTGCTGGTGCACGCTCGACGACACCACGGTCGCCAACGGCACCGTGCGCATCCTGCCGTTCTCGCAGGCGCCCGAGACCCGCGAAGGGATCGTCGAGCACACCCGCCAGCCGGGCAGCAACGACCTGGTCGGTTACGCGGGGGAAAGCGAAGGGGTGACGCTCGAAGTCCCCGCTGGCAGCGTCGTCGCGTTCTCCAGCCTCGCGCTGCACGCGACCGGCTCGAACTCGACCGACAGGATGCGCCGCGTGTACCTGGCGCAGTATTCGCCCGAACCGATCCTCAATCCCGGCACCCATCACCTTCGGCGCAACGCCATCGCCTTCCTGCGCGGCGGCAAGCAGGTGACCTTCAACTGACTATGCGTGACCGCCGAACGCCTGTTTTCCGCACAACGAGCGCCTGTTTTCCGCACAAATTGCAGAGCTTGACGGCTGACGCGATTAGGCGATGATGCCTCCGATGCCGGAGACCCCGCCTTCCGACCCGTTCGCCTTCTTCCGCAAGTGGGTCGGCGAATGGGAGACGCAGGTCAACACGCACGGCGCCGAGTGGCTCAAGAAGCCCGAGGTCGCGCAGGCTATGCAGCAGCTCTCGTCCGCTCGGCTGGCCGCGCAGGCGACCACCGACGAAGCGGCAGGGAAACTGCTCGCCGCGGCCAATCTGCCGAGCCGGGCGGACATCGAGGCGCTCGGCGCGCGCCTGGGCCAGATCGAGACCACGCTGGCGCGGATCGAGGCGCACCTGAGCGGGACAGCCGCCTCGGCGAAGCGGCCCGCCCCCAAACGGACGCGCAAGCCCGGGTCCTGAATGGCGTCGGCGCAGCCCATCGAGAGCTTCCGGCTCGAATTCGAGCGGATGCTCCAGCGCAACATCAAGGGGCTCGGCTACTTCTCCTCGCCGGCCCCGGTGCTGGGGGCCACGCCCAAGGACACGCTCGTCGCGCAGGGCCCGTGGCGGCTCTACCACTACCATCCGCGGGTGGACGAAGTGTACCGCGTGCCGATCCTGCTGGTGATGGCGACCACCAACCGCGGCTACATCTTCGACATGATCCCGGGCCAGAGCCTGGTCGAGTTCCTGCTCGAGCGCGGGTACGACGTCTACATGATCGACTGGGAGGCGCCGCGGGCGGAGGACCGCGGGCTCACGCTGTCGAACTACGTGGTGGATTTCGTCGGCGGCTCGATCGAGCGGGTGCAGGCGCACTCGGGCGAGGAGGACGTCTCGCTGATCGGCTATTGCATGGGCGGCGTGCTGTCGATCCTGTGGGCCGGCCTCGGGCTGCGGCAGGGTCCGAAGAACCTGGCGGTGTTCACCACGCCGGTGAACTTCGAGGCGATGACGCTGTTTCAGGCCTGGTCCGACGAACGCTACTTCGATGTCGACCGCCTGATCGACACGCTCGGCATGGCGCCCGCCGACATGCTCTACGCCGCATTCGACATGCTGCGCCCCGCGGCGCGGATCGCCAGCAACATCCGGCTCGCCGACAACCTGTGGAACGACGACTTCGTCAAGGCGCA
>JBQCFR010000135.1:0-4791 GCA_051958885.1 Tsuneonella sp. | reverse complement strand
CGTCTCGATGCGCGTGAGGTCGATCGGCGTGCCGTCAGCCTCGAGCGCGTCCGGCACCACCAGCCGGTTGTCCCGGTAGAGGTCGCGCAGATAGGTCCGGTGCCACTTGGCGGGCAGGTTGGTCACGTCGCCGTTCCAGTGCAGCAGGTCGAACGCCGGATAGTCCTCCCCGAGCAGGTAATTGTTGACGACGTAGTTCCAGATCAGATCCTTGCCCCGCAGCAGGTTGAAGGTCGCCGCCATGTAGCGCCCGTCGAAGTACCCGTCCGGCGCAAGCTTCTCGATCGTCTCAAGATAGGCTTCGTCGATGAACCCCTTCAGCTCGCCCGCTTTCTCGAAATCGACCTGCGCCGTGAAGAAGGTCGCCGACTTGACTTTATCCGCCTCGCCCCGCCGGGCGAGGATTGCCAACGTCGCCGCCAGCGTCGTTCCCGCCACGCAGTAGCCGATCGCATGCACTGCAGGCACGTCGAGCCGCGCGCGGATATGGTCGATCGCCTCGATCTGCGCGCGAATGTAGTCGTCCCAGACCACAGCCGTCATGCTCGCATCGGCCGACTTCCAGCTCACCACGAACACGCTCACCCCTTGCGCCACCGCCCAGCGTATGAAGCTCTTCTTCGGCGTGAGGTCGAGAATGTAGAACCGGTTGATCCAGGGCGGAAAGATCACCAGCGGAACGCCGAGCACTGCGTCCGTCGTCGGGCTGTACTGGATCAGCTGGTAGAGCGGCGTTTCATGCACCACCTTGCCCGGGCTCGCGGCGATGTTCTCGCCCAGCTTGAACGCGTCGGCATCGGTGTGCGTCAGCTGGCCGCGCTTGAGGTCCGCGATCAGGTGCCGCATGCCCTTGACGAGATTCTGCCCGCGGGTGTCGATCGTGCGCTGCAGCACGACCGGGTTGGTGAGTAGGAAGTTGTCGGGGCTCATCGCCTCGACCAGGGACTTCACCGCGAAGGTGAGCTGCGCCTTCCGTTCCGGATCGACGCCCTCGATCTGCTCGGCGGAGCGGGTGAAATAGTCGGCGAGCATGAGATAGGTCTGATGGAGCAGCGCGAAGGCCGGGTGCCGCTGCCACGCGGGGTCGGCGAAGCGCCGGTCCTTGCGCGGCAGCTCGGCGGACGCATCGCCTTTCGGCGATCCGCCGAACACGCCGTGCCACATCGCCAGGGTGTCCTCGGCCAGCTTCTGCGGCGCAGCGAGGTCGAACGGTTGCGCCTTGGCCCAGCCTTGAGTCATCAGCATCCACTGCGCGGGGTCGAGCGTGACCGGCCTGGTGGCGGCCTCCTGCGCCTTCTCGCCGAGGAACTGCAGCCACATCGATTGCAGCGCCTGCGCGGTTTCGGCCCATTCCCCGATCTCGGCCCAGTCCTTGAAGGCCGGCAATGCGCTCGCGGCCGGCACGAACTGGCCCCACATCTCGCGCATGGCCTCACCCTGGAGGTCGAAGAAGGCGGACAACGGATCGCGCGGTTCGCTGGTCTGGTCCGACATCGGTCGCAAGTCCCTTTGTGTTCACCGCAAGAAAGATGCCTTAGCGCAGCATTTGCCGGCAAGCTAATATCGCCTACAGGTTGCAGCCCTGTGGCACTCTCGCCGCGTCACCACACTCAAAGCCCGGGACCGATGGACACCGATTTCTACCGCATGAAGCGCCTGCCGCCCTACGTCATCGCCGAAGTGAACGGCATGCGGGCCGCAGCACGCGCCGCGGGCAAGGACATCATCGACCTCGGCATGGGCAATCCCGACCTGCCGCCGCCGCAGCATGTCATCGACAAGCTGTGCGAAGTGGCGATGAAGCCGACCGCGCACGGCTATTCGCAGTCAAAGGGCATTCCGGGGCTGCGCAAGGCGCAGGCGAATTACTATGCGCGCCGCTTCGGCGTCGATCTCGACCCTGAGAGCGAGGTCGTGGTGACGATGGGCTCGAAGGAAGGTCTCGCCAGCCTCGCCACCGCGATCACCGCGCCGGGCGACGTCGTGCTCGCGCCCAATCCGAGCTACCCCATCCACACCTTCGGCTTCATCATCGCCGGCGCGACGATCCGCAGCGTGCCGACCACGCCAGACGAAGAATACTTCCGCAGCCTCGAACGCGCGATGGCGTTCACCGTGCCGCGGCCGAGCGTGCTGGTGGTCAACTATCCCTCCAACCCGACCGCCGAGGTGGTCGATCTGGCGTTCTATGAGCGGCTGGTCGCGTGGGCGCGCGAGAACAAGGTCTGGATCCTTTCCGACCTTGCCTATTCGGACCTCTATTTCGACGGAAACCCGACGCCGTCGATCATGCAGGTCAAGGGCGCCAAGGACGTGGCGGTCGAGTTCACCAGCATGAGCAAGACCTATTCGATGGCCGGCTGGCGGATGGGCTTCGCGGTCGGCAACAAGGCGCTCATCGCGGCGATGACGCGGGTCAAGAGCTACCTCGACTACGGCGCGTTCACCCCCATCCAGGCGGCGGCCTGCGCGGCTCTGAACGGCCCGCAGGACATCGTCGAGAAGAACCGCCAACTCTACCACAAGCGCCGCGACGTGATGGTGGAGGCTTTCGGCCGCGCCGGTTGGGATATTCCGCCGCCGCCGGCGAGCATGTTCGCGTGGGCTCCGCTGCCGCCCGCCCTGAAAAGCATGGGCAGCCTGGAGTTTTCCAAGCAGCTGCTCACCCAGGCGCACGTCGCGGTCGCGCCGGGCGTCGGCTACGGCGAGGACGGCGAGGGCTTCGTGCGCATCGCGCTGGTCGAGAACGAGCAGCGGCTGCGGCAGGCGGCGCGCAACGTGAAGCGCTATTTCCAGTCGCTCGGGATCAACAGCTCGGCAGCCTGACGGACCCGACCTTACCTCTCGCCCGTTTGCCTGAAGCGCCAGCTTGGGCTACCACTGCCGCGCAAAGGGTACGCAGGCAGAAGATGATGAGCGGCGGTTCCTCCCCCGATCTGACCGACAGGCAGCGCGCGGTTCTCGAACTGATCGACCGGCGTATGCCCTTGAAGACGGTCGCCGCCGAACTCGGCATTTCAGAATCCCGCGTCAATCAGCACGTCCGCGCGCTCAAGGAAGCATACGGCGTGGCGAGCCTGAAGGGGCTGGTCGAGGCGTGGCGCGCCGAGCCGCCGCAAGCCTCGGCCTCGGATGACCCCTACAGAAAACCTGCATGGAGAAATTCTGACCTCCCGCAAGCGCCGATCGCCAGCGAAACGAAGGACCGGGTCGCACCCGGGGAATTCGTGCTGGCCGATGCGGCGCCCTTTGCGATCGAGGCGCCATGGTTAGGCCAGTACGAACCCCGGGTAGTCCCGGGGGTGCTCGATGGAGACCATGCGGTACTCATCCGCCTCGCCGTCATCGTCGGCCTGGCATTCGGCATGATTGCCGTGCTGGTGCTGGTGATGACGGCTTCGCTCAACCTGAGCGAAGTGCTGGGCGATCAGGGCTCCAGCCCCCAGGAGAAATCCGCACCGGCCGCTTGAGCGACGGCAGGTGCCAACCTGCCGGAGATTCCAGTGTCCGAGACCATCCGCGCCGATGCGCGCCACATCCGCAAGCTCATCCGCGAGGCCGAAGCCCTGTCCGACGAGGCGATGATCGCCTGCTCGCGCCTGAAACAGGCGATGGTCAGCGCACGCCAGCACCCCGAGATGCCGATCGACGCCGGGCAGAAGGCGATCATGCGGCTGACCCAGGCCGAGCAGCAGGCCCTCTCGCTGTCCACCAGCCTGCTGCGGGTGCACGACGAACTCAGCAAGACCGCGCGCGTGCTCGCGATCGGCGAGGAAGCGACCCCGATCAGCCCCAGTGCGATCGAGGCGGCTCCGGCTTTCGCGCCCGCATGAGGTCCGTTACGGGGAGGGCGTGCTCGAAAGCTACAACCTCCTCCGTACGCAACTGCAGACGGTGGCCTTCTTCGCGCTCGCCTTCGCGGCGTGGCGCTGGGGAGGGGGTCCGGAGCGCGCGACGGCGGCGATACTCGTCTGGTTTCGTCTCGCGGACTGGTCGTATCACGGCCTCTTCCAGCAGGCGCTCGACCTCACCAATATAGACCTGGCGCACGCGCTGATCGATTTTGTCGCAGGCATTGCGGCGTTCGCCATCGCGTTGTTCGCCAATCGGATTTACACCTTATGGTTTGCAGCGGCTCAATTGCTGGCGGTCCTGGCGCACATCGCGCGCATGCTCGCCGTAGGGATCCATCCGATCGCCTACGCAGTGATGATCATGGCGCCATCGTACTTGCAGATATTGCTGCTGGCGGGCGGCATCTGGGCACATCATCGGCGAGTGAAACGCTTCGGACCGTACCGGTCGTGGCGGCTCTCCTCGAACCCTTTGCCGGCGAGGGCGCGGGCCGGCTGGCGGAGCGGCTAATCGCGCGCTTCGGCAGCTTGGGACGGATGCTCGCAGCGCCGCTCGCGCAGCTCGAGCAGGCAGCGGGTGACCAGGCGGCCGCCTGCGCAGCCATCCACGGCGCCCGCCCGCTCGTCGAGGCAGTGTTGCGCGAGGAGTTCGCCGTCGGCTGCGTCGACGGGAGCGACCCGGCGCTGCTGCGCTACTTGCGCCTGCGGCTCGCCGGCTCGCCCGGGGAGCGGCTCCACGTGGTCTATTGCGACGCCGCGCGCCGTTTCCTTCATGACGAGATGGCCGCACTCGGTGGCCTGCGCCGGATCGACGCCCGTGCCCGCCCGCTGTTCGAGCGTGCGCTGACGCTCGGCGCCGGCGGCTTTCTGCTGGCGCACAATCATCCTCCGGGCGACTGTCGCCCGAGCGAGGAGGACATTGCCGCCACCCGCCATC
>JBQCFR010000134.1:0-3917 GCA_051958885.1 Tsuneonella sp. | reverse complement strand
CCCGCCGCGCGCGTTCAGGCCGCGATCGGGCTGCTTGACGCGCTCATCGCCGCCGCGCGCGATCGTGGGCCGCCGGCGGACCGGCTGATCGCCGACTACTTCAAGCAGCGCCGCTATGCCGGTAGCAAGGACCGGCGCGCGGTGCGCGAGCTGGTTTATGCCGCGGTGCGTGCCTGCGGGCCGGTGCCGGCCAGCGGGCGTGCGGCGATGCTGCGGCTGGCCGAGCTGGATCCGGCGATCGCCCCGCTTTTCGACGGCTCGCCGCACGGCCCGGCGGCGATTGGCGCCGAACGCCCGGCCGAGGGCGGCATTGCGCCGCACTGGCTGGTCGAGGCGCTGGGAGCATCGGGCATCGCCGGCAAGGAGGCGACCGCGCTGCTCGATCGCGCGCCGCTCGATCTACGGGTGAACACGCTGAAGGCCGACCGCGCGGCGATAGAGCTCCCCGCCGAGGCTCGGCCCACCGACGCGCCGCAGGGGCTGCGCCTCGCGCCCGGCGCCAATGTCGAGCAGTGGGACGCCTTTCGCGACGGGCGGATCGAGGTGCAGGACACCGGCTCGCAGCTCGCCTGCCTGGCGATCGGCGCGCGGCCGGGAGAAACGGTGATCGACCTGTGCGCCGGGGCAGGGGGCAAGACCCTCGCGCTCGCCGCCGCGATGGAGAACCGCGGCGTGCTGCTCGCCTGCGACACCGACCGCGGCCGGCTCTCGCGCCTGCCGCCGCGCGCGGCGCGCGCCGGGGCGGGACTGATCGAGACGCGGCTGCTCAACACGGGGCAAGAGCTCGAGATGCTCGCCGGCGTGCGCGGCCGGGCCGATGCGGTGCTCGTCGACGCGCCGTGCTCGGGGACCGGCACCTGGCGGCGCAATCCGGAGGCGCGCTGGCGGATCGATCCGGCGCAGATCGCGCGTTACGCGGAGGCGCAGGCGCGGCTGCTCGCCATCGCCGCGGAGCTGGCTGGACCGGCCGGACGCATCGTGTTCGTCACCTGCTCGCTGCTCGACGCCGAGGGAGCAGATCGGATCGAGGCGTTTCTGGCGGGCAATCCGGGCTGGCGGGCAGAGCCGATCGCGCTGCCGCTCGGCCGCCCGCGCGGGGCTGGCTGGCGGCTCACGCCGTTCCACGACGGCACGGACGGATTTTTCATCGCGCGTCTATCTCGCGCGTGATAACGCTGCCGATTATGGCCGTGCCCGACGACACCCGGACGCCTGCCGCCAAGGAGTTCCTCATGCGTTTCGCCCCCGCCGCTGCCGCCCTCGCGTTGCTGTTTGCGATGACCGCGAGCATGGGGCAGGGTCAGGAGAAGGCGGCCGATCCGCGCGCGGCCGAGCTGATCCGCGAAGGTCGCGCAGCGCTCGATGCCGGCCAGTCCGAGAAGGCGGTCGACGCGTTCGAGGCGGCGCTGGCGGTCGACCCCGCCTACACGCCGATCTTCCTCGACCTCGCGGAAGCGGCGCGCCGCAACGGGCTGCAGGGCAAGGCGATCAAATATTACCGCGACGCGCTCCAGCGCGATCCGGCGAACCTCGCCGCGCTGTCGGGCGAAGGCGAGGCGCTGGTCGAGAAGGGCGCGGTCGAGAAGGCGCGGCGGAACCTCGCCAAGCTGCAGTCGATCTGCGGCAAGGATTGCGCGCCCGCCAGCGAGCTCGCCGCCGCCATCGCGCGGGGACCCCAGCAGCGCGTGCTCACCGCCGAGGCGGTGCTGCCGGACGCGACTGTGACCCAGCAGAACTGATCGAGCGGGCCCTCCCGTTTTGCGCGGCGAAATGGGAAGGGGGACCACCCGCTGGGTGGTAGTGGGGTCGGCCCCACATAGCGTTACCCCTCCATCGCGCTTCGCGCGCCACCTCCCCATTCGTGCTTCGCACAAACGGGGAGGATCGTTTTAGATCAGGTCGCGAAACTCTTCCAGAACAGCGCGATACACGCGTTTCTTGAAGGGGACTATCAGCTCGGGAAGCTGCTCGGCTTCGATCCAGCGGTAGGCGCAGAATTCGGCCGGATCGTGCGCGGCGAGGTCGATCGCCTCCTCGGGGCCGGTGAAGCGGGCGAGGAACCAGGTCTGCTCCTGCCCGCGGTAGCGACCGCCCCACAGCTTGCCGATCAGCTCTTCGGGCAAGTCGTAGCGCAAGGTCTCCGCCGACTGGCTGATGATCGCGATGTGCTCGCCGGCGATGCCGGTCTCTTCGGCGAGCTCGCGGAGCGCCGCCGCGCGCAGGTCCTCGCCCTCGTCGACCCCGCCCTGCGGCATTTGCCACCAGTCGCCCTCGCGATTGTCGATGCGGCGGCCGACGAACACCTGGCCCTCGGCGTTGACCAGCATCACCCCGACGCAGGGGCGGTAGCCGAGTTCGCTCACGTATGGCGTTCCAGCATCATCTTCACCGCCGCGAGAAACGACTGCAGGTCGCCGTGCGCGCTCGGCACCGCCTTGCGGATGGTGATGAAGCCGTGGACGTTGCCCTTCATCTCCAGGTAGATCGTGTCGACGCCGGCCTGGATCAGGTGCGCCGCGTAGTCGCGGCCTGAATCGCGCAAGGGGTCGAGGCCCGCGGTGCAGAGCACGGTCGGCGGCGTGGCCGCGTGGTTCTCGTGAAGCAGCGGGTAGTTGCGCTTGTCGGTCTCGTCGGCGGCGTAGCTCTTGCTGAAAAAGCCCATCGCGCGCGCCGTCAGCAGGAAGCCTTCGCCGAAGCTCTTATAGCTTTCGGTGTGCTCGATCGGCCCGGCGACCGGATAGATCGGCGCCTGGACGATCACCGGCACGTCCGCGGGCTTGTCGCTGAGCGCCTGGGTGGTGACGATCGTGAGATTACCCCCGGCGCTGTCGCCGGTGGTGACGAGGCCGGTGACCTGGCGCCCGAGCTCCGCGGGGTTGGAGGCCACCCAGCGTGTCGCCGCCTCGCACTCGTCGGGCGCAGCGGGGAAGGGCGCCTCGGGCGCGAGGCGGTAGTGGACCGCGATCACCGGCAGATCGAGCGTCGCCGCGATTTCGGTGCACGCGGCGTTGTGGGTATCGAGGTCGCCGATGACGAACCCGCCGCCGTGGTAGAACATGACGGCCGGCCCCGGCTCGCGGTTCTCGCGCGGATCGTAGAGCCGCAGCGGAATGTCGCCACCCGGGCCGGGGCAGGTGAGGTCCCTGACCACCGCCAGATCGCGCGGCTCGGCCTCCGCGAGCATGCCCATCGCGCCATACGCGGCGCGCGCCTGGTCGAGCGGAACCTCGTCGAGCTCGGGCCCGTTCTGCGCTGCGAGGAATCCGAGAAATGTCCGCACGTCGTCGCGCACGTAGTGTTCGGTGTCGGCCATCGATCTCTCCTCGGTTTCGAATCACAACGCTTAGTGGGCGGCCTATCTCTTTTCCACTCGACATTTTTCCGGCCGAGGAGAAAAACTTGTTGGCGAGCGTTATGTCCGACACCTAGGTGCCGCCTCTGACGAGAGCGCTTCGGACCAGGAGCGCGAGATAAGGATGATACATGGCTGACCAGGCCACCGCGCGGCCGCAAGCGGCGGTTTCTTCCGAGGCTCCCGATGCAGTGGTGGTCCGTTTCGCCGGGGACTCCGGCGACGGCATGCAGCTCACCGGCGGGCAGTTCACGCTGTCCACCGCGCTCGCCGGCAACGACCTCGCCACCTTCCCCGATTTCCCCGCCGAGATCCGCGCGCCGCAAGGCACGCTGTTCGGCGTCAGCGCGTTCCAGATCAACTTCGGTAGCCGCCAGATCAACACCGCGGGCGACGCGCCCGATGTGCTGGTGGCGATGAACCCGGCGGCGCTCAAGGTGAACCTCGCCGCGCTGAAGCCCGGCGGGCTGATCATCGCCGACAGCGGCGAGTTCACCAAGCGCAACCTCGAGAAGGCGAAGTACGAGGCGAGCCCGCTCGACGACGGCAGCCTCGCCAAGTGGCA
>JBQCFR010000133.1:0-3220 GCA_051958885.1 Tsuneonella sp. | reverse complement strand
CTCTGCAGCGCGTCGCATTCGAGCTCGGCGACCAGCGCCTCGACGTCGGCGAGCCCGATCTCGCCGCTTTCGAGCTGCCGCGAGAGGTCGAGCGAGAGCTGGAACACGGGATTGAACAGCGGCGTCTCGCGCGTGCGCAAGTGCAGCTCGCCGAGCCGCGCGACGAGGTCAGCCACCCCCCTCACCGGAGCGCCGCCGCGCGGCGGGCGAGCGCCTCGACCTGCGCTGTGTCGGGTGCGCCCTTGGGACTGACCCAGCTGCCGCCGATGCACAGCACCGGATCGAACGCGAGCCACTCGGCGGCGTTCTCCGGCCCGATCCCGCCGGTGGGACAGAAGCGGCATTGGCCGAACGGCGCAGCCAGCGCCTTGAGCGCGGGCAATCCGCCGGCGGCCATCGCCGGGAAGAACTTGAAGTGCGTGAGCCCGAGATCGAGCCCGCGCATGATGTCGCCTGCCGTCGCGACGCCCGGCAGGAACGGCACGCCTATTTCCACCGCCTCGTGACCGAGCTTCAGCGTGAGCCCTGGCGACACGATGAACTCGCTGCCGGCTTCGAGCGCCTCGCGGAGCTGGGCGGAATTGGTGACCGTCCCCGCCCCGACGACCGCGCCCGGCACTTGCTTCATCGCGCGGATCGCCTCGAGCGCGGCGGGCGTTCGCAGCGTCACCTCGAGCACCGGCAGCCCGCCGGCGACCAGCGCTTCGGCCAGCGGGGCGGCGTGCGCGGGATCCTCGATCACGATGACGGGGATGACCGGCGCCATGCGCATGAAGCGCTCGATTGTGCTCATAAGTGTTCCGATGCGAACGCTGCAGCGGCGCCGAACAGGCCGGGCTGCGGGTGAACGATGAGCTTGACCGGGATCGCGGCCATCAACTCGGCGAACCTCCCCTTGGCGCGGAAGCGGTGCGCGAAGCCCGACTTCGCCAGCACCTCGCGCAAGCGGTAGCCCAGTCCGCCGGCGATCACCACGCCGGCAAAGCCGCCCGGCACCAGCGCGACGTCGCCCGCCACGCTGCCGAGCGCAAGGCAGAAGCGCTCCGCCGCCGCCGCCGCGAGGCTGTCCTCGCCGCTGGTTCCGCGCCTCCAGATCGCGACGTCGTCTTCCTCCAGCACCGCGCGCCCTTCGAGCGCGGCCAGCGTCTGGTAGATGTCGACGATGGCAGGGCCGGAAACGACCCGTTCGACCGAGACCCGGTTGTGCCGCTTGCGCAGCCGGGCGAGAATGGCATCCTCGACGCTGTCGAGCGGGGCGAAATCGGCATGGCCGCCTTCGGTTGCCTGGACGCGGTACCCCCCGCGCGCCTCGCGCCACAGGTGCGCCACGCCGAGCCCGGTGCCGGGGCCCAGCACGCTGATCGTGCCCGTCTTCCCGAGCGGCCGGTCGGGTCCGCCAAGATGCAGGAACTGGTCGTCGGGTGCCCTCGCGACGGCATGCGCCACCGCCGCGAAATCGTTGACGATCGTGACGCGCTCGACGCCGAGCGTCTCCTTCAACAGCGCGGGGCGGATGGACCACGGGTTGTTGGTGAAGCGGATCGTCTCGCCGCCCACGGGGCCGGCGATCGCCATGCTCACCGCGCGGGGCAGCGCGACGCCGCGCTGCCGCCGGAAGTCCTCCCACGCGGTCTGGAAGCTCGCGTGATCCTGCGTTTGCAGCGTTTGGGGATCCTCCAGCGTGATCTCGCCATCGTCGGCGATCCGGGCAATGGCGAAGCGTGCGTGGGTGCCGCCGATATCGACAGCGACGAGCTCCATCAGAGCCCGGCCGTCGCCAGCATCGCCGAGGCGCCGCGCTCCGCCCCGTCGGCGAACTGGCGGAACATCGCGAACAGCTCGCGCCCGGTGCCCTGCATGTCCTCGCCCGGCCCTGCGGGCTCGCGCGCGGCGAGGTCAGCGGTGGTCGAAAGCGTCCCCTCTTCCGCGCACAGGCGCACAACGTCGCCATCGCGCAGGCGGCTGAGCGGTCCGCCGCCGAGCGCCTCGGGCGTGCAGTGGATCGCCGCGGGGACCTTGCCGCTGGCGCCGCTCATGCGCCCGTCGGTGACCAGCGCGACGCGGTAGCCGCGGTCCTGCAGCACGCCGAGCACCGGAGTCAGCTTGTGCAGTTCGGGCATGCCGTTGGCGCGCGGACCCTGGAAGCGGACGACCACCACCACGTCGCGGTCGAGCTCTCCGGCGGCGAAGGCCTGCGCCACCGAGGGCTGATCGCTGAACACGCGGCAGGGCGCCTCGATCGTCCAGCGCTCGGGATCGACCGCGCTGGTCTTGAAGCAGGCGCGTCCCAGGTTCCCCTCGACCAGCCGCATCCCGCCCTCGGCCTGGAAGGGCGCGCCGGCCGGGCGCAGGATCGTTTCGTCGCCGCTCGGGCCGGGATCGCGCCAGGCGAGCGCGTCTCCGTCGAGCCAGGGCTCGTTCGCGTAAGCGCCCAGATCGTCGCCGAACACGGTCATGATGTCGCGGTGGACCAGCCCCGCATCGAGCAGCTCGCGCACGACGTAGCCGAGCCCGCCCGCCGACTGGAAGTGGTTCACGTCGTCCGCGCCGTTGGGATAGACGCGCGCCAGCAGCGGCACGGCGCGGCTGAGTTCGGCCATGTCGTCCCAGTCGATCTGCACGCCGGCGGCACGGGCGAAGGCGGGAATGTGCAGCGCGTGGTTGGTCGATCCGCCGGTCGCCAGCAGGCCGACGGTGGCATTGACGATCGCCTTCTCGTCGACGCACCGCGCCAGCGGGCGATAGTCGTTGCCGGCGCGCGTAATCGCAGCAAGCCGGTGCACCGAGGCGCGGGTGAGCGCCTGGCGCAGCGGCGTGCCCGGGTTGATGAACGCCGCGCCGGGCAGCGCGAGGCCCATCAGGTCGAGCATCATCTGGTTCGAATTGGCGGTGCCGTAGAACGTGCACACGCCGGGCGAATGATAGCTCGACGCCTCGCTTGCGAGTAGCTCGGCGCGGGTCGCCTTGCCCTCGGCATAGAGCTGGCGGACGCGCTGCTTGTCCTTGTTCGAGATGCCGGTGGGCATCGCCCCGGCCGAGAAGAACACGCAAGGCAGGTAGCCGAACCGCAGGCCGCCGATCAGAAGGCCGGGGACGATCTTGTCGCACATCCCGAGCATCGCCACGCCATCGTACATCGCGTGGCTGAGGCTCACCGCTGTGCTGAGCGCGATGACATCGCGGCTGAACAGCGAGAGCTCCATCCCGTCGGTGCCCTGCG
>JBQCFR010000132.1:0-5891 GCA_051958885.1 Tsuneonella sp. | reverse complement strand
GACTCGTTTTCTCGGGTGAGAACGACGGGGTAGGCTGCCCTTCGGGGGCGGTTAACTTACCTTAAGGATGAAACGATTCTACCCAAAGTTAGGTAACTGAGTTAGTCCGCTTTAGGCAGCGCCATCGCGCGCCTTGAGCGCAAGGCCGGTGCGGTTCTCGACGCCGACCTTCTGGTAGATGCCATGCAGGTAGACCTTCACGGTTCCCTCGCTCATCGCCAGGCGGTCGGCGATCTCGCGGTTGCGCAGTCCTTGCGCGACCAGCTCGGCGATCTGCCGCTCGCGCGGGGCGAGCTTGGCGAGCGGATCGCGCCTGCCGCCGTCGAGCGACAGGTCGAGCGCGCGGGCGAGCAGGCCCGGGTCAATCGAGCGCTGGCCGGCATAGACCGTGTCGAGACATTCGAGCAGCGCATCTTCCGCGCCGTTCTTCATCACGATCCCGTTCACCCCGGCCTTCATCGCCGCATAGAGCGCCCGGTCCTCGAGCTCGGCGGTTAGCAACACCACCGGGCGATCGTCACCCCGCGCGCGCATCGCCTCCAGCGTCGCTACCCCGTCCTTCACCGGCATGCGCACGTCGAAGATGCAGATATCCGGATTGCACCGCGACACCTCGGCCAGCGCTGCGTTACCGTCTGATACGGTGGAGACCAGATCGTAGCGCGAACCGCGTAGCACTGCCTCGACGCCGGCGCGCATGAACGGGTGATCGTCGGCAAGCAGGACCGTGATCATGCGGCCGAGCCCAGCGGAAGGAGGATCGCCAGCGAGGTCCCCGACGGACCGGTCGCCACTTGCAGGCGACCGCTGTTGCGTTCGACGCGCTCCTTGATTGAGCGGGGCGAGTGGGGCACGTCGGGCGCGAATCCGGTGCCGTTGTCGTGGACGTTGAGCATCACGCTGCTATCGCGCATCGCCAATTCTACCGCAATCCGCCGTGCCCTGCCGTGGCGCACGGCGTTGGCGACCGCCTCGCGCAGCAAGTAGTAGACGTCATGGGCGAGGGCGGCCGGCACTGGCACGACCTCCTTGGATATGGTCCGCTCGATGGTGATCCCCCACCGCTCCCCCAGTTCGCCGAGCAGCCGCTCGGCGCCCTGGCGCAAGTCGAGGTCGTCCTCCCGCCCGGAACCTTCGCGAAGCCGATTGATCATCCCGCGCACTTGCGCCTGCTCGGCGCGCAGCGCACTCTTCAGCTGCAAAATCTCGGGATCGGGGTCGTTCCCGGCGCGAATCCAGTTGCGCAGGCCCTCGAGGCGCAGGGCTGCGCCCGCGAGCGATTGCGCGACGCTATCGTGAAGATCGCGGGCCAGCGCATCCTGCGCGCGGGCCAGCGCGTTCGCCCGGGAGAAGATCAGCGTGGAGTGACGGTCGAACGCAGCGACGATTTCGCGCGCCACCAGGTGGCCGATATCGACGTGATCCGAACACACCCCGGGAATGTCCAGCAGCAGCACTTCCCCGCGGCCGGTGACGCCGCCCATCGGCAATGCCAGCGCCTCGCCGATGCCCAGGCTGTCCGCGAGCGGCTCGGCCGCCCCATCCTCGCTTGCGCGGGGGCGCTGCCCTGGCTGCATCTCGAGCTTCCGGCGCCGGTCGGCGGAGAACAGCCGGGCCCGGCTGCCGAATCCTGCCTCGGACGAAAAGTCCTCGGGCCCGGCGGAGGGGCTCTGAAGGGGAAAGCCGATTGAGCGCAGCTCGGTCGACGGCTCCTCGCTTTCGCACCACGCGATGACGCCCGCAGGGGCGCCGGTTTCCCCGAGCGCGAACGCCAGCGCTTCTTCGAGCGGGGGGAGCGGCTTCTCGGCCGCGCCCGGCGATTCGGTGAACCGCCCTATATGCTGCTCGCGCCGCTGCAGGCCGAACCAAATCAGGATCAGCGCGAGGACGATCATGTACGTGACCCGCCGACCGAAGCGCTGCACGTCGAAGTCGATCGACACCCCGACCATCACCAGGCCGATGGCAAGGTATAGCACTGTGGACAGCGCCGCCGTCGCCGCGGTCACCCGCCAGTCCCAGCGGATCGTCGCGGCCAGCATGAGGAAGGCGAAGAAGGCGAGGAACGGACTGGTGAAGTCATCCGCGACGCTCTCGGTAAAATAGACCGACGCGAGGAAGGCCGAGACGTCGATCGCCAGGGCCGGCCAGGCGAGCCGGTGATCGAACCACCAGCTGCGCAGCGCGACCGCCAGCATGACCGCGGCAAACAGCAGGTAGCCGCCAAGCAGCGTGTACCCGAGCTGCGCCTCGCGCACCGGCTGCGCCGGATCGAGCCACATGGCGATGAAGAAGACGAACGCGAGCACCACGCGGCACAGCGCGATGATGCGGCCGGAGCGGTGTTCGAACAGGCGCGCTATCACGCCGCCGGACATGCCAGTGGCAACGCGGCTTTGCGGGTGCGGCTCAGGCGGCCTGCGCCAGTTGCAGGTCCAGCCTGTCCCATACCTCGACCAGCGCGGCGGTGAGCTCGCGCATCATCGCCTCGTCGTGCGTCGGGCCGGGCGTGAAGCGCAGGCGCTCGGTCCCGCGCGGCACGGTGGGGAAATTGATCGGCTGCACGTACATGCCGTATTCGGCGAGCAGGATGTCGCTGATCTTCTTGGCGCGGACGGGATCGCCTACCATCAGCGGGACGATGTGGGTGACGCTGTTCATCACCGGCAGGCCGGCGTCCTTGAACATCGCCTTGAGCGTGGCGGCCGAGGCCTGCTGCGCGTCGCGCTCCTCGCTCGAGGCCTTGAGGTGCCGCACCGCGGCGAGCACGCCGGCGGCGAGCACCGGGCTGAGCGAAGTGGTGAAGATGAACCCCGGCGCATAGCTGCGGATGCAGTCAACGATCTTGCGGTCGGCGGCGATGTAGCCGCCCATCACGCCGAACGCCTTGCCCAGCGTCCCTTCGATGATGTCGATCCGATGCGCAGCCTCGTCACGCTCGGTGATGCCGCCGCCGCGCTGGCCGTACATGCCGACCGCGTGGACCTCGTCGATGTAGGTCAGCGCGTTGTACTCTTCCGCAAGGTCGCAGATCGCGTGGATCGGCGCGATGTCCGCGTCCATCGAATAGACGCTCTCGAACGCGATCAGCTTGGGGGTGGCCGGATCTTCTGCCGCGAGCAGCTCTTCGAGATGCGCGACGTCGTTGTGCCGGAACACGCGCTTCTCGCAGCCCGAATTGCGGATGCCGGCGATCATGCTCGCGTGATTGAGCTCGTCGGAGAAGATCACGCAGCCCGGCAGCAGCTTGCCGAGAGTGGAGAGCGTCGCGTCGTTCGAGACGTAGCCGCTGGTGAAGATCAGCGCGGCTTCCTTGCCGTGGAGATCGGCGAGCTCTTCCTCGAGCTCGATGTGATAGTGCGTGTTGCCGCCGATGTTGCGGGTGCCGCCCGAGCCAGCGCCGACATCATGCAGCGCCTCTTCCATCGCGGCGACGACCTTGGGATGCTGGCCCATCGACAGGTAATCGTTCGAGCACCACACGGTGACCGGCTTGGGCCCGTTGTGTCCGGCGAAGCAGCGCGCATTGGGGAACGCGCCCTTGTTGCGCAGGATATCGATGAACACGCGGTAGCGGCCTTCGGAATGCAGGCGGTCGATGGCCTGGTCGAAGATCTGATCGTAGTTCACTGCTGGCTGCCTGCGCTGCGTCGGCCTACCGGCCCCGTCCGCCGCGCGATTTACGCCCTAACGCGCTCGTTTGCCACAGCGATCTTTGCGAACCATTCGCGATAAGCTGCGTCATCTGCCGTCGATCAGTGGCTCGGTATCGATGGTGCGGACGAACTCGTCGCGCAAGCTGTCGACGAACGATGCGATCTCGGCCCGCAACTCGCGCCACAGCGCCAGCTCGTCGGCGGCGTCGGCGGGAACCGTGTCAAGGAGCACCGCCAGCACCGCATCGACGAGCCCCATGTACCACCGCGGGCCGATCTCGAGCGCATCGTTGTGGTGGACCACGGTGGTCGCCTGGTCGATCTTGCAGGCGACCGGCTCTTCCACCCAGCGCAGCAAGAGAAACACGCTCTCGGCGACCATCCGCGCCTCGAGCCCGGCCGTGTCGCCCGCGCCGTGCAGATCGAACGACGCGCGCGCATCCGGCATCGCGGCGTAGTACCGCGCGATCACCTCGTCGGTGACGTCCCCGCGCTGCTCGGCAAGTCGATCGAGGCTCTTGCGAGCAAGCTCCGCCCGGCTGTCCATTAGATCTCTTCGATCCGGTCGATGCCGAGCGCCGACAGCGTGGGAGCAAGCGCGGCGAGGTCGGCGGACCGGCCGGTGGTAAGCGCGATATCAGCCTCTGTGCGTTCGAACCGCTGTCCTGCGGTCAGGTGCGCGATGCGCCGCGCAATCCCTTGCGCGCCGTCGACGAAGTGCACGTGCGGCCCCATGGCTTGGCCGAGCTCCTCCGCCAGAAGCGGAAAGTGGGTGCAGGCGAGCACGACGGTGTCGATCGCTTCGCCTCCCGGCTTTCCGCGGAGTCCGTCGACCGTGTCGGCGATCGCGCCGGGATCGACCGGCTCGCCGCGCAGCTTGGCCTCGGCCGCCGCGACCAGTCCGGGTGCGGCATGGCGCAGCAGGCGCTTGCCGCCCGCGAATTCGGCTTCGAGCTTGTCGACATAGGCCTGGCGGATGGTCGCCTCTGTCCCGAGCAGGCCGATGGTGCCGGTCCGGGTCAGCGCCGCGGCCGGCTTGATCGCCGGGACGGTGCCGACGATCGGAATGCGCAGTACGTCGCGCACCATGCCGAGCGCGATCGTGCTCGCGGTGTTGCACGCGATCGTCGCGAGCCGCGGGCGATAGCGTTCGCTCAGCACGCCCAGCAGCCCGGCGACCCGCGCGGCGATCTCCGCCTCGGTCTTCGCGCCGTAGGGCAGGCCGGCGGTGTCGGCGGCATAGATCACCGGCGCTTGCGGCAGCACCTTGCGCAGCTCTGCGAGCACGGTGAGGCCGCCGACGCCCGAATCGAACAGCAAGATCGGTGCGGATGGAATCATGTCGACTTAATGGTCCCGTTCGCCCCAAGCTTGTCGAAGGGCTGCCGTTCTCTTACGCAGGCGAGTGAAGGAAAAGCGGGGCTTCGACAAGCACGTCCTGGCGTGTCGAAGGGCTCATGGCGAACGGGGGCGGGTTTAATGGATTGGCTGCTGGCGGCACTCGCCGGATACCTGCTCGGCTCGATCCCGTTCGGGCTGCTGCTGACGCTCGCGTTCGGCGCGGGCGACGTGCGCAAGATCGGCTCGGGCAGCATCGGCGCGACCAACGTCCTGCGCACCGGCCGCAAGGGACTGGCGGCGGCCACGGTCCTGCTCGACGCGGGCAAGGGCATCGCGGCGGTGCTCCTCGCCGCGACGCTGTGGCCGGGGACCGAGGGTGTCGCCGCCGTCGCCGCGATCGCCGGGCACTGCTGCCCGGTGTGGCTCAAATTCAAGGGCGGCAAGGGGTTCGCCACCGCTGCCGGCGTGTGCCTGGTGCTCGCCTGGCCGGTGTTCCTGGTGTGCGCGGCGGTGTGGGCCGTGATGGTGGCAGCGAGCCGCATCTCCTCGATCTCGTCTATGGCGGCAGTAGTGATCGCGCCGATCGCGGCGTGGCTGCTCGGCTATGCCGAAGCGATCCTGCCGCTGGTCCTCGTGGCGGGAATCGTGCTGATCCAGCACCGCGCGAACATCGGCCGGCTCGTGCGCGGCGAGGAACCGCGCATCGGGGCGGGCAAGTGACGGGGCTTGCACAGGATGAAGCGTTCGCGCGCATCCGTTTGCTGCGCTCGCCCAACATCGGCCCGATCAGCTACCGCCAGCTCATCGCCCGCTTCGGCGATGCAATCGCGGCGATCGAGGCGCTGCCCGATCTCGCCGCGCGCGGTGGCCGCGCCTACCGCGCCGCGCCGCGTG
>JBQCFR010000131.1:0-10176 GCA_051958885.1 Tsuneonella sp. | reverse complement strand
GACGAAGAGGTCGCCGCTGGCAAGCCGAAATACACACCCTACTCGTACTGGAGCGACAACCGCTGGCGGGCCATGGAGCCGGGCGGTCCCTTGCCGCTGTGGGGGATGCCCCAGTTGCAGGCAGCCGCCACAGTTTTTCTGCACGAAGGAGCCAAAGCCGCGCGCAACGTGTGGCACATGGTGGAGGGCGCGGAACGCGGAGACCGCGAATGCCAGGCGAAGCTTGCCGCGCACCCATGGGGCTTGGAGTTGCAGGGTGCCGCCCACATTGGTTGGGTTGGAGGAGCACTCAGCGCGCACCGGACCGATTGGGAGGTGCTGAAAAGGGCTGGCGTCACCCGCGCCATCATCGTTGCCGACAACGACTCCGCTGGGGTGGAGGCGGTGCCCAAGATCGCGAAGCAGCTGCGTATGCCGACCTTCGCAATCCTCTTCACGGACGAGTGGCCGCCGAGCTTCGATCTAGGAGACGAGTTCCCGGCTAAGATGTTCGATGCAAATGGGCGCTATACCGGCCCTAGCTTCGCAGCGATGCTGGAGCCGGCGACGTGGGCGACCGACAGCGTCGCTCCTGAGAATGGCGGCAAGCTCCGGCACTACTTGCGGCCGCACTTCGCCAGCCAATGGGTCTACGCAGACGAACCGGAGTTGTTCGTATGCAAAGACGATACCCGCATCGTGCGCAGCGCGGAGAACCTGTCGAGGAAGCTGGTCAAATATTCGGACAGCCCCAGCACGGGCCGGATGCTCGGCGAGGCCTGCGAACAGGTGACGACGCTCGCCTATGCGCCCGACAAGCGCACCGGCACAGTCACCGTGCGGGACCAACGCGCTTTCAATCTCTACCGCCCGCCAAGCATCAAGCCCCGGCAAGGGAGCGACGCGCCATGGCTAGAGTTCCTGGCCTACCTTTTCCCGCTCGCGGACGAGCGCAGGCAGGTCGAGCGCTGGTGCGCAACGCTCATCGCGCATCCGGGCGTGCGGATGCACTTCGGGCTGTTGCTGGCGAGCGAAACGCAAGGCGTGGGGAAGGGCATCTTCGCTTCGCAGGTGCTCGCGCCGCTCGTCGGTGAACACAACACTGGCTACCCCTCGGAACACGACATCGTTGAAAGCGCCTTCAATGACTGGATGGCGCACAAGCGGCTGGTGGTCGTCGGGGAGATTTATCAAGGCGCATCGTGGAAGGCCTACAACCGCCTGAAGGGACTCATTACCGACAAAGACTTCGAGGTGAACAAAAAGCATCAGGCGAAATATCGTATCGACAACTGGTGCCATGTCGTCGCCTGTTCCAACTCCGACGCGGCGCTCAAGATGGAGCGCACCGACCGGCGCTGGTTCTATCCGCAAGTGACCGAAACGCCGTGGCCGCGAGAGAAGTTCGCAGAGCTGGTTGGCTGGCTGCAAGGCGACGGACTGGGCATCGTCGCCCGCTGGGCCAACGACTATGGCGACTACGTCAAGACCGGCGAGCTACCGCGCATGACCAAGCGCAAGGCGCTGATGATCGATGAATCAGAGGCGGAAGAATTGCGCTGGATACGCGAATACTGCGCAGAGCGCATCGCGGACGAAGAGAGCTTCGCGATCGCAACGGCAATCGCGCTCTCCTTCGCCAAGCGCCACTTCGGCAAAGCACTCTACACCAAGCCGCGCGCCATGGGCGTGGCGATGCTGAAGGTCGGGATGGTGCAACTGGCCAAGCCGGACGGCTCGGAGTTCTTCCTGAAATACCACAACGACCGGCACCGCGTGTTCCTGTCGCCCATGGCGCAGGCGGAGATGGAGGGTTCTGCGCTGGCTGGCGGCGATTTGAAGGAGTGGCTGCGCACCATGCTCGGGCAGACGCTCGGGGAACTCGCCGATGGGAGGCCCCTGTGAACGGGGCGGTAGGGCGGTTGGATCACAATTTCCCTTTCTTCGGCAGCTTTGCTGAAAACCGAAGAACAAAGGGGCGGGATTTACGGAAACCGTGGACCGACCGACCTACCGCCCCGCCGCTTTGACTGAGAAGAAAGGAGATCACACCATGATTACCAATCACAAGCAGGCCGTCGCGGCCCGAGAGAAAGAGGCCAAGGCTGTCCTGTCCGCCATGAAGGCGCGGCACCCCGGCGCGTTCCCCACCCCGCCGCGACCGCTCAAGGTGGGCATCCGCGAGGACCTGATCGCCGCTGGTTGGACCGACGCCGAGGTCGGCACTGCCCTAAGCTACTACCTGCGGACCCGCGCATACCTTCAATGCACCTATGCCGAAGGGCAGTTCCGCGTCGGGCTGGACGGAATGCCCGTCGCCCCGGTGCAGGACCGCGACAGGGAGTGGGCGCGCAAGCAAGTCCAGCTGGGCGAATATCATGGCTCTTGGAACACCCGTTGGTGAGCCGCACCCTCTCCCTAGGGCGCGCATCGCCCTGTGTCCCTGCACACATCTACGGGTGCTCCCGTGGGCGTTCGCTGGGGCGGGGGAGCATGAAAGTTGTTCGCCGCGCGCCGGGGAACCGCCGCCCTCCCCAAAAAGCAATACAAAGGTCCAAATCCGAGAGGAGCACACCATGACGAAACCCCGCAAAACGCGCACCGACAGCGTCGCCAACCTCATCCGACTGGCCACCACGGCCAACACTGAAATCGCACCCCCGGCGCACATGACGTTGGAGCAAGAGGCGTGGCCTTTCTTTCACAGCATCGCGGACGAATTTGCCCGCGCCGACTGGACGCCGCACCGGCTGGAACTCGCTGTGATGCTCGCACGCACTATGGCCAGCTTGGAAGAGAACCAGCGCGAATTGCGCGAGGAAGGCACGGTAGTTCCCGACGCAAAAGGCATCCCCCGCGCCAATCCGCGAATGAAGGTTGTCGATGGGCAGCTGAGCCAGGTTCTCGCCATGCGCCGGAGCCTCGCGCTGACGGGCCGAGCAATGGCTGGCGGGACGAACAAGGCCGCGCACCAGCGGGAAGCCAATCGCGCCGCCGAACAACGGCTGCGGGGCAATGGCCGCGACGATCTACTAGCTTGAAGGAAACAAATCATGAACAACTGGCATCAACAGCAACCCACCGCCGCACAAGTTGAGCAGACCAAGCGCGTTGAAACCGCGCTGGCGAATGAGATCAACCTACTCGCCCGCGAGGGCGTGCCGGTGGCCTGCATCCTCACCGGACTGGGCATCACCATCGCCAACCTCATCACGTGCCAAGCTGAACCGGGCGCGATTGCTCCGTGGTTCGAGAGCCAAGCCAAGCTCGTACGCGAGATGCAGCAGGGCGGAAGCATCAACTAGCGGATTTAAAACACTTTTCTTGGACAACAAGATGGCGCATAACTCCCTCGTTGGAGCGCGGCTGTCCGCGCCGAAGCACCAATGCTCACGCGGCTGCCCGCGCACATTGGCTGAGAAATGGGCCTTCCTGCCCAACAGCAATGGTGCGCGCATATGAACAGCCAGACACTCCCATTCCAAATCAAGTCCGTGACTGATTCCGGCGTCGTCGAAGGCGTAATCAGCGCATTCGGCCAGGTGGACCGCATTGGCGATACCATCGAGCCGGGCGCATACTCCAAGTCGATCAAGCGTCTTGAACAGGATGGGCGCAAGCTCCCCCTGCTTTATCAGCATGACCCGCACCGCCCGATCGGCGTGTGGACGGAGTTGAGCGAGCGCAGCGATGCCCTCTTCGGGCGGGCCGAACTCGCAATGGAAGTGCGCGATGCGCAAGAAGCGCACGCTCTGGCGCGCAAGGGCGCACTGACCGGGATCAGCATCGGCTACGAAATTGCGCCGGGCGGCTCCCGCAAAGACGGCAACCGCCGCATCCTCAGCGACATCGACCTTTGGGAAGCGTCCCTAGTGACGTTCCCCTGCGACACGCACGCGCGCGTCACAGCGGTCAAGGATTTCGCCTGCGCGCGGGACATTGCCGAATTGCTGCAAGCTGCCGGTCTTTCCGGCCGGCGAGCAAAGGTGGCGGCAGGTGCCGCTTGGAAGGCCATGAACGAAGCCGAAGCGGACGAAGATGAAGTCCGCGCAATCCTCAACGCCAGCGCCGCGCGCATTGCGGCCATAGGAGCATGAACATGAACGCGCTGACCAAAGACTTCACCGAGGCTGTCGAAACGCAGTTCTCCAAACTCACCAAGGACGTCCAAGACGCGCTGGAAAAGGCGCGCGTGGCCGAATGCATCGGGCAGGAGCTTGAGCAGAAGCTGGCCCGCGCCAACTGGGGCGGTGGCGCTCCCGAAGCGAAAAGCTGGGGCGAGCAGTTCGTCGAGAGCGACGGGATCAAAGCCTTCGCTGATGAGCACAGTCGCCCGGCGCGCTATCGTATGGAGGTCAAGACCACACTGACCACCGGCAGCACCTCGGGCGGACCGCTGGGCGGGCAAGCCTATCAGGATGGCGTCAACCCGCTTCCGCAGCGCCGGATGCGCATACGCGACCTGTTGCCGGTCGTTGGCATTTCCACCGGCGCTGTTGAATACCCGAAGCAGACCACGCGCACCAACGCCTCCGCGCCGGTCGTGGAGGGTGACGCCAAGCCTGAAAGCGCACTCGGCTGGACGATGGAGACTGTGACCCCCAAGGTCATCGCTCACTGGATTCCTGCCTCGCGTCAGATTCTGGACGACGCGCCCCAGCTGCGGGACACCATCGACAACGAGCTGCTTTATGGCCTGGCCTATACGGAAGAGGCCCAGCTGCTCAACGGCGACGGCACCGGCGAGAACTTGGACGGTCTCGTGGCGAATGCCACTGCCTTCAGCGACCCCTTGACGCTGGCCAGCCCGACCATGCTCGACACGCTGGCGCTGGCGATCTTGCAGAATGCGCTGGCGGAGGAACCGGCTGACGGCATCGTCATCCACCCGTCCGATTGGATGCGGATGCGGCTGTTGAAGGACGCTGACGGCAAATACATTCTCGGGGACCCCGCCGCGACTGTTCAGCCGGTGCTGTTCGGCCTGCCGGTCGTGGCCACACAGGCGATGACGGTGGACAAGTTCCTCGTCGGCAACTTCCGCCGCGCGGCCACGCTCTACGACCGCTGGACGCCGCGCGTGGAAGTCTCGACCGAACACGCTGACTTCTTCACCCGCAACCTCGTCGCCATTCTGGCGGAAGAGCGCATCGCGCTCGCTGTGA
This sequence comes from Tsuneonella sp., assembly GCA_051958885.1. Lineage (GTDB taxonomy): Bacteria > Pseudomonadota > Alphaproteobacteria > Sphingomonadales > Sphingomonadaceae > Tsuneonella. Next base: position 5,032 of record JBQCFR010000131.1, on the reverse strand, counting down.
AGAACTCGGCGGCGCTGACTTACGGCGACTTCGGCAACGTCGCCTAAACCGAACGGGGCGGCCTCGACAGCGTCAGGGGTGGCGCTGCGCCCTCAGAGCCGGGTGGCGGGGTATTCCCTGCCTCGCCCCCGGGCTCGCCACAGACCCTTGGCGGGAGCGAACTTATGATGGTGGGCAAACAAGGCGGCGAAATTATAGCTTTTCGCGTAGCTCTGCCTCGCGCTCCGAGACCTTTTCGACAAATCTTGCGAGCACTGCGGTACACTCTGCTTGGATGGCTTGCATTGCGTCGGCATCCATCGGCCCCCGCTTTATGTAACCGGGACGACTGACCAAATCCGACTTAAACTGTTCGCTGACCTCCTCCGGCATGTGGGCGAGATTGTTCGCCAACATCACCTCAAGCACAAACTCGAGAGCGGTAAAGCGGCCTGCGACTTGAATTGAGAAGTCATCCATTCGGCGGTCCCTTCGGTCCGAGACGGTTTATCAAGCTTTTGATCCAGCTCATGCTGAACTCAATTGCCCATTCGGTTTGCTGTTGGTTTAGCTGCGGCATTTCCCCGCTACCAGGTCCGTGGCCCATGGGATTGCGAATTGCGGTAAAGAACGCCTTCAAGCTCTCTCCCTCCCACTGCTCGATGAAGCCGTGCTTCCTTGAGGCAAGGTTCTCTATGAAGTTGTAGGCCCCGCCTTCTTTGCCCGTAGTCCAGCCCTTTTGCTCACTAATCACCTTGATGGTGCTCTCTAGTGCTCGTGCCGCGTAGAACGCCGGGTCGCGTCCTCCGCCGTCGCGACGGTCGAGGGCTTCCTTCATGTCAATGTCGACATTTTTCCAAGGCTCCGCAGCGACCAACTGCCAGAAAGGCGTCTCAACCTCACGCTGGACGAGTTCGTCCGTCAAAATTTGGATGAAGCCCGAGTGGTAATTCAGCCGCTTTCCAGCTTGCTCAAATCGGGCGTTCAGCTCTTCGACGGCCTTCTGGAAGCGTACTTCTTTCCAGTTCTGCCAAGCCTTCTGCCCTACGAGTGCGTCTCCCGGCACCCGAATGCCGGGGCGCTCTAGGAATTTGCGCATTTCGGGAGAGAGCGCGTTCGCGGCATCACGCTCCTGTTCGATGCTGAGCTCGTGCTTGCGAAACCCAAGTTCGATCAGACTGAGGCGTTCCTTGATGTAGAGGTCGTCTTTAGGGGCAGATTGGGTGTACCAATTGCGACAACGCATTTCGTTGGTGTAGGTGTGCGGAGTCCTATTTTGGTTGCCGTTCCAGTTCGTGGTGGTCCAATAGTACTTGGTGGAAAGTTCCAAAAGGCCGAGCTCGCGCGAAAGCTCGTCATGGAGAGAACCCCAAAACTGTTCGTTCCCTTCGCTCTTCTTCCCGTCCACGAACGGCGGGCGGAGGTCTTCCGACAAAATACGATAGGTCTGATTCAGAAGCCGTTGGTCACGATCTTGGAACCCGTTCCAAATCTGGCGACTTTCGTAGCGGGTGGAGAAGATATCGACGAGCATCGGGGATGAGAAACACAGACCGACAGATCGAGCAAGACGGTCGCTCCCTTTCTCCTAAGGCGGCTATCATGCTCTTGCAAAGCGTTCCCCATATGTTCCAATGAGCCGATGATGATTCGGCCCGACACCAGCGAACTTGAACAGGCGATCTCCATCGCCCTGACCACTGCCCCCAACTACGCCCTGCGGAGCGCCTTCAGCCCCACAGGCAAGCTGGACCGGCAGGTGGCCATCCAAACCCTCACGGCGCGCGTCGTCGCTGCCCTGCGGCCCTACGAGCTGACGCGGGAGCCCAACTCGTATGAGGTTGGCTGCGGGACGTTGCCGCTGTTTCCGGAGGAAGGTCGCTGACCGGCGCAAAGGTCCCTTAAAAGGTTCCTTGCTCCGATTTCGGCGTGATGGTGAGGCACCTTTTCCGGCCTAAGCCTTTGAAAAGATGGTGGGCGCGACAGGGATTGAACCTGTGACCCCACCCGTGTGAAGGGTGTGCTCTACCGCTGAGCTACGCGCCCGTCCCGGCGCCCGCCGGAGATGCCGGCGAGGTGGACAGGGGCGCGCCTTTGCCAGCCCGCCGCGGCGATGGCAAGCCGCTATCGCCGCGAAAGGAAACCGATGAGCTGCGCCAGCCAGCCGTCCGCGGAAACCGGCGCGCCGCGGTGCTCGGCGGCGCCGCATTCGAGGCAGTATGCCTGCATTCCCTGCACCTTGAGCAGCCGGCCGATGTCCGCCTGGACCTTGCCGAGCAGGGCCTGCCGGCGGGCGGACATCATCGCGAACAGGTCGGCGTTCGCCGCCGCGCCGGCGTCCTCGCTGCCGGCGAACATGCGCCGCAGCAGCGTGTCGTAGCGGCTCTCGTCCTGGCCCAGATACTCGGCATGCCACTCGCCGTCACCGAGCTTGGCCTGACGGGCCACCCACGCCAGCGCGTCGGGCAGGCCGCCGTACTGGTCGACGAGGCCGATCTGGCGCGCGGTGCCGCCGTCCCACACCCGGCCCTGGCCGATTTCGTCGACTCGCGCCGGCGCGAGGTGGCGCGATTGCGAGACCCGGCTGATGAAGTCGCTATAGCCGTGCTCGACCGTGCTCTGAAGCAGCTGATCGACTTCGGGCGTGAAGCCGGCGATGAGATCGGGCTGGCCCGAGAGCGGCGTCGTGCGCACCCCGTCCGAATGGATGCCCCAGTTCGCCGCCGCATCCTCGAACGTCGGCACGACGGCGAAGATGCCGATCGAGCCGGTGATCGTGTCGGGCTCCGCAAAGATCCGGCTGCCGGGGGTTGAGACCCAGTACCCGCCGCTCGCCGCCAGGTTGGCCATCGACACGGCCACAGGGATGCCCTTGGCCTTCAGCCGCAGGATCGCGCGGCGGATCTCCTCGCTCGCCATCACCGAACCGCCCGGCGAATCGACGCGCACGACAAGCCCGGCGAGATCCTGGTCGGCGGCATCGTCGAGCAGATCGGCGATGCGGTCGCCACCGGCCTGGCCCGGACCAGCGTCTCCGTCGACGATCTCGTTGGCGATGGTTATCACCCCGATCGCCTTGCCCCTGTTGTCGAATGGCTTGTCGGCGAGCCACGGATCGAGTTCGGAATAGGCGTACTTGCCCGGCCGGTCGTCCCACGGATCGTCGCCCACGATCCTGGCGACGCGGTTGCCGAAATCGGTCTTGTCGCCGATCCGGTCGACCAGGCCCGCCGCCTTCGAGGCAGCCGCCAGATCGCCGCTCGACGCCTTGATCCATCCGACCGGGTCGCCGGTGACGAGCGCGAGATTGGCTTGCGGGCGGGCTTTCTTGAAATCCGCCTGCCACTCGCTCCACAGCGCGCCGTAAAGCGCGGTGTAGTTCTCCCGCGCGGGTTCGGACATGTCCGACCGCGAGTACGGCTCGACCGCGCTCTTGTAGGTGCCGACCTTGTAGACGCGGGCCTTGATCTTGAGGTTATTGAGCAGGTCGCCGTAGTATTGATGCTCGCCGCCCGGCCCGGCGATCATCGCGCCGCCCATGGGATCGACCCACACCTCGCTGGCATGCGCAGCGAGCAGCATCCCGTCGTCGACATAGCCGACCGCCCACGCGAGCACCGGCTTCTTCGTCTGGCGGAACCGGTCGAGCGCGGCGCCGACTTCCTCGATGTGCACCTGCCCGCCGCCGGTGAACTTCGACAGATCGAGCACGATTGCCTTTATCCGGTCGTCCCTGGCGGCTTCGTCGATCGCATGGACGAGGTCCTGCACGTCGTATTCGGCGGCCGGCGCTTCGCCCGAGATCAGCGCGCGTATCGGGTTGACCTGCGCCTTCTCCTCGACGATCGAGCCATCGAGGTCGAGCAGCAGCGCACCCTCGCGGACGGCCGCGGGGCTCGGGCGGGCGGTCAGGACGGCGTAAAGCGCGGCGAAGAACAGCAGCAGGAAAACCAGGCTGAGCGCGTCCTTGATGCCGACGAGCAGGCCCCAGACCTTGCGGGCGAATGACATTGCAGATGAGTCCCCGGGTGATACGATTTCGCGCCGAGACTAGGGGCTGTGGCCGCCTGGTTCCACCGGAAACCGCTTGACCGGGCCATAGGGCTCGACCAAGGGCATGGCTTCAATGACATCGGCGGAAAATCAGCAGGACGCTCCCTCCCGCGAGGGTGGCCGCTATCCGGCGGGCGCGCTGGCGTTCCCGCACCGCGATCTGCTCGGCATCAGCCAGCTTGAGCGGCATCAGATCCTGTTCCTGCTCGACGAGGCCGAGCAGTGGGTTGAGATGAACCGCCAGGCCGCCAAGCACAGCGATCTGCTCGCCGGGCTCACGGTGATCAACGCCTTCTTCGAAAATTCCACCCGCACGCTGCTGAGCTTCGAGATCGCCGGCAAGCGGCTCGGCGCCGACGTGGTCAACATGCACGCCGCCCAGAGCTCGGTGAAGAAGGGCGAGACACTGATCGACACCGCGATCACATTGAACGCGATGCGCACCGACGCGATCGTCATTCGCCATGCCTCGAGCGGCGCGGTGGCGCTGATCGCCGACAAGGTCGACTGCCCGGTGCTCAACGCGGGCGACGGGCAGCACGAACATCCGACCCAGGCGCTGCTCGATGCCCTGGCGCTCCGCCGCGCATTGCGCAAGCGCGGTGAGCGGGGCGACGACTTCACCGGGATGACGGTGACGATTTGCGGGGACGTGCTGCACAGCCGCGTGGCGCGCTCGAACATCCTGTGCCTGCAGGCGCTCGGCGCGAGCGTGCGGGTCTGCGCGCCGCCGTCGCTCATGCCCGCCGCGGTGGAGCGGATCGGTGCCGTACCGTTCCACGATTTCGACGCCGCGCTCGAAGGGGCCGACGTTATGATGATGCTGCGGCTGCAGACCGAGCGGATGAACGGCCAGTTCGTCCCGTCGGCGCGCGAATACCATCACCTCTACGGCCTCACCAGGGCACGGCTCGCGCGGGCCGCGCCCGATGCGCTGGTGATGCACCCCGGGCCGATGAACCGCGGAGTGGAGATCGACAGCGACGTCGCCGACATGCTC
>JBQCFR010000130.1:0-12456 GCA_051958885.1 Tsuneonella sp. | reverse complement strand
AGGCGTTCGCCAACGAGGAATGCGCGAACCCCGGCGCGCGCGAGCCGCTCGCAGTCGGCGTGCGAATTGATTCCGCTCTCGCCCACGATCAACGCGCCTTCCGGAGCAAGCGGCGCCAGCAGCTCGGTCGTGGCAAGATCGGTGCGGAAGGTCTTGAGATCGCGGTTGTTCACCCCGATCAGCCGGCTCCGCAGCCGCGCCGCGCGCTCCATTTCGACTTCGTCGTGAACCTCGACCAGCACGTCCATCCCGCGCTCGATCGCCGCCGCCTCGATCTCGGCCATCGCCTCGTCGCTCAGCGCCGCGACGATGATCAGGATCGCGTCGGCGCCGATCGCGCGCGCTTCGGCGACCTGCCATGGATCGACCATGAAGTCCTTGCGCAGCACCGGCAGCGCGCAGGCGCGGCGGGCATCGGCGAGATAATCCTCGTGCCCTTGGAAGTACGGCGCGTCGGTAAGAACCGAGAGGCAGGCCGCGCCGCCGCGTTCGTAGGCGACGGCGTGTTCGGCAGGGCGGAAGTCCTTGCGGATCAGCCCTTTGGAGGGCGACGCTTTCTTGATCTCGGCAATCAGGCCGAAACCGCTGCCGGTCTTCCGCTCGAGTGCGGCGCGGAAGCCGCGCGGCGGTGACTGGTCGCGCGCCAGCGCGTCGAGGTCGTCCAGCGTGGCGAGCGCGCGCCGCGCGGCGACTTCCTCGCGCTTGGTGGCGCAGATTTCGTCGAGCTTGTTCATCGCGCGATCTCGATCCAGCGGGCAAGCAACGCCTCCGCGCGGCCGGAGTCGAGCGCGTCTGCCGCCATGGCGGCGCCGGCCGGATAATCGCTCGCTTTACCCGCGATGACCAGCGCCGCCGCGGCGTTGAGCAGCACGGCGTCGCGGTAGGGGCCGGGTGCGCCCATCAGCAAAGCTTTCAAGGCCTTGGCGTTGTGAGCCGCGTCGCCGCCGCGGATCGCCTCGATCGGCGCGGTGGGCAGCCCGGCGTCCGCTGCGCGCACGCGGCGCATTTCGTAGCCGTGCCCCTCGACATCGGCCACTTCGTTGCCGCCGGCGAGGCTCAGCTCGTCAAGGCCTTCGTCGCCCGACACGATCAGCGTGCGCCGGGTGCCGAGCCGCGCCTTCGCCTCGGCATAGATCGGCACGTAGCCCGGCCGCGCGATGCCGATGAGCTGGCTCTTGACCCCGGCCGGGTTCGACAGCGGACCCATCAGGTTGAAGATCGTGCGCCGGCCGAGCCGCTGGCGGATCGGTTGGATGCGCCGCATCGCCGGGTGGTGGTTGGCGGCGAACAGGAAACAAATTCCGAGTTCCGCCAATGTCTTCTCTGCGGTTCTTCCCGCCGCTTCCATGTCGAGGCCGAGCTGTTCGAGCGTGTCGGCCGCGCCCGCCTTGCTGCTCGCGGCGCGGTTCCCGTGCTTGGCCACCGGCACTCCGGCGGCGGCGACCACCAGGCTGACCGCCGTCGAGACGTTGAGCGTGTGGTGCCCGTCGCCGCCCGTGCCGCAGACGTCGATCGCGTCCTCGGGGGCGTCGACCGGGAGCAGCCGGGCGCGCAGCGCGCGCGCAGCGCCTGCGATCTCGTCGGCGGTCTCGCTGCGGTCGGTGATCGCGAGCAAGTAGCGGCCGATCTCCTCCTCGCTCGCCTCGCCGTCGAGGATCCAGCCGAAGACCTCTTCGGCCTGCGCCTCGGTGAGGTGCGGCTCGGCTTCGGGCAGGGTCCTCATGCCGCCTGCTTCGCGCCGATGCCGCAGATGGCGAGGAAGTTGGCGAGCAGGTCGTGGCCGTGCTCGGTGGCAATGCTTTCGGGATGGAACTGGACGCCGTGGATCGGCAGGCTTTCGTGCCGGAAGCCCATCACGTGCGTGTCGTCCGACGTGGCGTTGACCGCCAGCGCGGCGGGAATGTCCTCGACCACCAGCGAGTGATAGCGGGTTGCGGTGAAGGGGGAGGGCAGCCCGGCGAACACCCCGCTGCCGTCGTGGCTGACCGGCGAGGTCTTGCCGTGCATCAGCCCGCCGCGCACGACCTTGCCGCCGAAGTGCTGCCCGATCGCCTGGTGGCCGAGGCACACGCCGAGCAGCGGCTTGCCGGCATCGGCGCAGGCGGCGACGAGATCGAGGCTGATCCCCGCCTCGTTCGGCGTGCACGGGCCCGGGCTGATCAGGAACCCCGCCGCGCCGCTCGCGAGCGCCTCGGCGGTGGTCAGCGCGTCGTTGCGCTCGACCCGCACCTCGGCGCCCAGTTCCATCAGGTAGTGGACCAGGTTGAAGGTGAAGCTGTCGTAGTTGTCGATGACGAGGATCATGCCGCACCGATCCCGGCGAACCGGTCGGTCGCGCGCACGAGGCCATCGACGATGCCGGGCTCGCTCGCCGCGTGGCCGGCGTCGGGCACGATCCACAGCTCGGCTTCGGGCCAGGCCTTCTTTAGCGCCCAGGCCGAGGTGGGCGGGGTGCAGATGTCGTGGCGGCCCTGGATGATGATCCCGGGAATGCCGCGGATGCGCTCGACGTTCGCGAGCAGCTGGCCTTCCTCGAGGTAGAAGTCGTCGAGGAAGAAGCGCGCGCAGATGCGGGCGAAGGGCACCGCCTTGGCCGGATCAGCGAACGCGTCGAGCAGCGACGGATCGGGCAACAGCGTGGCGACGTTGCCCTCCCACAGCGACCATTCGCGCGCGGCGGCGAGGCGGGTGGGCTCGTCGTCGCTGGTCAGGCGCGCGTAGTAGGCGCGCACGAGGTCGCCGCGTTCCGCTTCGGGGATCAGGCCGGCGAACGCGTCCCACTGCTCGGCCATGATCTCGCTCGCGCCGTAGCGGTAGAGCCAGTTCTTCTCCTTCTCGCGGGCGAGGAACACGCCGCGCAGGATGAGCTCGGTCGTGCGCTCCGGATGCGCCTCGGCATAGGCGAGCGCGAGCGTGGCGCCCCAGCTGCCGCCGAACACCTGCCAGGCCTCGTGGCCGCACATCTCGCGCAGCCGCTCGATATCGGCGACGATCCGCCAGGTGTCGTTGTGCTCGATTTCGGCGAACGGGAGCGATTTGCCGCACCCGCGCTGGTCGAACAGCAGCACGTCGTAGGCGTCGGGGTTCCACTGGCGGCGGTGCGACGGCGCCATGCCGCCGCCGGGGCCGCCGTGGAGGAACACCGCCGGCTTCGCCCCCGGCGTGCCGATGCGTTCGTAGTAGAGCGAATGGCCCTCGCCCACGTCGAGCATGCCGCTCTCGTACGGTTCGATCTCGGGATATAGGGTGCGGCGCTGCTCGCTCATGGGCGGGACTTCTTCTCTTCGACCACCAGGATGGGCCCGATCGGCGCGCGGGCGTCCATACGGTCCGCCGCGGGATCCCACAATGCCGACACGGAGCCGTCGAGATAGAGCGCGTTGGGCGTCTTGAGCACGTCGCGGAAATAGCGCGCGAGCTTGCCGAAGCTGATCGGCGCGTCGGAGATGACGAAATGCGCGCGGCCGGCGGTGTCGACGCCCACCGCGTTGCGGATCGTGCGGCTCGGCCCGTCATCGGTCACTTGCGGGTGGAGCTTGCCGGCGATCACCAGCATCGGGCCGCTCTGGGTGCCGAACTCGGGGCGCTCGCCGACATGCGCGTAGAAATCGTCCGCGGTGCGCACCTGCCACTTGCCCCCGCTGCCGAAGAACACCCCGTTGGGCTTCATGTGGAAGTTGCCCGGCCCGTCGGCGCGATTGAGCTCGTGCCCGCGCTCGCCGGCGCGGACGTAGTATCCGATCGGCTTGCCGTCTTCGTCGAACATGCCCGCGTTCATCGCGAACGCGACCTTGGGCGCACCGGCGGGGCGGGATGCAGCGAGCGCCTTCATGCTGCGCAAGGGCGGGTTGCCGAGAACGGTGGTGATGCGGTGCTTCGCGGGATCGGCGATGCAGTGAGTCAGCGGAACGTCCTCGAACGTGACCGCCTCGCAGGCGGACGAAACCGTCGCGGTCGGCGTAGCCGAGGCTGCCGCGAGCGCCTGGCCCTGTCCGCTCTTGCCGAATTCGATCCGCTGAACGGGCGCTCCCCCCGGCTGATCGCAGGCGCACAGCAGCAGCGCGGCGAGCAGGACCCCGCGCGTCATTGCCCGAATCCCGGCTCGGTCGCCACGCGTGCGGCCTCGCGCGCGGCCGCGATCAGCGCGCCGGCCTTGGCCTCGCACTCGCGCTGCTCGTAAGCCGGATCGCTGTCTGCGACGATTCCCGCGCCGGCCTGGACGTGCATGACGCCATCCTTGACCACCGCGGTGCGCAGGACGATGCAACTGTCCACCGATCCGTCGGGGGCGAAGTAGCCGACGCCGCCGGCATAGGCGCCGCGCGTCTCGGGCTCGAGCTCGGCGATGATCTCGCAGGCACGGATCTTCGGCGCTCCGCTGACGGTGCCCGCGGGAAAGCCCGCGAACAGCGCGTCGAGCGCGTCCTTCGCAAGGTCGAGCCGGCCGACGACGTTGCTGACGATGTGCATGACGTGGCTGTAGCGTTCGACGGTAAAGCTGGCGGTCACCTCGACGGTGCCCTTCGCGGCCACCCGCCCGACATCATTGCGGCCCAGGTCGAGCAGCATCAGGTGCTCGGCGCGCTCCTTCGGGTCGGCGAGGAGACTGACCTCGGCCTCGCGGTCCGCCTCGGGCGTCGCGCCGCGCGGCCGCGTGCCGGCGATCGGGCGGATGGTGACCTCGCCCTTACGGACCCGCACCAGGATCTCGGGGCTCGAGCCGACCACCGCGAAGCCCGGCAGGTCGAGGAAGTACAGGAACGGGCTCGGGTTCACCCGCCGCAGGCTGCGATAAAGCGCAATCGGCGGCAGCGGGAAGGGACAGATGAAGCGCTGCGCCAGCACGACCTGGAACACGTCGCCCGCCTCGATGTAACCCTTCGCGCGGGCGACCATCGCGCGATAATCGTCCGCGCTCATTGTCGGCGTGAGCGCCATCTCGGGCAAATCGGGTGCAGGCGCAGCTACAGGCGCTGCTTGCGCGAGGCGGCGCAAGGTCTCGTCGATGCGCTCGCCGGCGCGCTCGATGGCGCGATCGGGATCGCCCCCGGCGGCCCACAGCGGCGCAACGCAAAACAGCTCCTCGCCGAGCCGGTCGAACACGAGGATGACCGTCGGCCGGACGAACAGCATGTCGGGTAGGTCGAGCTCGCCTTGCGGCGCGCGCGGCAGGTCCTCCACCAGCCCGATCGTCTCATAGCCGAAGTATCCGACGAGGCAGGCGAGCGCCGGCGGCAGCGCGGCAGGCACGTCGATGCGGCAAGATTCGACCAGTGCGCGCAGCTCGGCGAGGACGCCCCCCGCGCAGGAGGCGAAGGCTTCGCGGTCCTGCTGCCAGCGCGGGTTGAGCTCGGCGGCGTTGCCGCGGGCGCGGAACACGAGGTCCGGATCGAGCCCCAGCAGGCTGTAGCGGCCGCGTACCTCGCCGCCTTCGACCGATTCGAGCAGGAAGTCGCCGCGCCCGGGCTCGATCAGCTTGAGCGCCGCCCCGACCGGCGTCTCGGTGTCCGCCACGATCCGCCGCCACACGAGCGCATGCTCGCCGCGGGCGAGATTGCTGCGTGCGGGGCCGGCATTGTCGAGGCGGATGGCGCTCAGCGCTTGGGCCTTCAGTTCTCGGTGTTACCGGCGCCGGTCAGCTGCTTGCGCACGGCGTCGATCGCGTTCGGGTTGCGCTCGACGCCGAGCTCCTTGCGCATCGCGGCACGCAGTTCCTCGCTGTATTCGCGCCCGGCGGTGCCGTTCAGCGCTTGCGCCGCCTGCGCCAGGACCGGATCGCCCGGGGCCACCTTGCCCGGCTCGATCTGCGCCAGCGACACGACGAACCAGCCGAGGTCCTGCTGCCCCTGCAGCTTCTTGGCGGTACCTTGCGCCATCGAGAACAGCAGCGCCAGCGGCGGCGGTACGCGCTGCGTCTGCAACAGCTGCTCGCGGGTGAGATTGACCGCTTCGGGCGCGGGCAGCGGCTGCTTCTCGGCGGCGACAGCGGCGGCCAGCGTCTGGCCCTTGGCAACGCGGGCAAGGATGCGATCGGCGGCGGCCTTGGCCTGCTTGGCACCCTCGCTGCGGCGCCACGCTTCGGTCACGGCCTGGCGAATCTCGCGCAGCGGCGCAGCGGCCGACGGGGTGATCTGGCTGGCTTCGTAGATCAGGAACGTCTTGCCCGCCTCGACCTCGGCGATCTGCGGCTGGCCTTCGTCCATCTCGAACGCGCTCTGCAGCGCGGGTGCGAGTACGGGCGGGGCGGTTTCGCCCTGGGCGCCGTAGACCTGGCCGTTGGCGGTTATCGGCTTGCTGTCCTGCAGGGTGACGTTGAGCGACTTGGCGACATCGCCAAGCGACGTGCCGCTTTCGAATTCGTCCTCGACATTGCCCGCCAGCTCGGTCAGCCCGCTGCGAACCTTCTGCTCGCGCAGCGTCTTGGCAATCTCGCCGCTGACTTGCGCCAGCGAGCGCGCGGGCACGTTGTTGACCGCATCGACATGCACGACATACCAGCCGAGGCCGCCGCGGGTCGCCGGCGCGATGGCGCCGCGGGCAGCGGCGAACGCGGCATCGGCCACGGCCTGCGAGGTGCGGCCTGCGTAAGTGGGCTTATCCACCGGACCGACTGTGGCGACCTCGAGCCCGGCCTCGTGCGCGGCCGAGGCGAGCGAGCCACCTGCCGCGACCCGCTTGCGGATCGCTTCGGCGGCCTGCTGCGTCGGCACGATCAGCTGGCTGAGGGTGCGCTCTTCCTTCGCGGCGTAGAGCGCCTTGTCCTTGTTGTATTGCGCGGCGATCTCCGCGTCGGTCGGCTCGATCTTGTTGCCGAGCGCGCTGGCGTCGAACGTGGCGTAACGGATCACCCGCCGTTCGGGGCGGATGTAATTGGCCTGATGCTGCTGGTAGAACGCGGCGAGCTGGCTGGCGGACGGATCGCCCTTGGGCGCGAACGCGGCGCTCGGGATCAGGCCGATGGCGCCCTGGCGCCGTTCCTTGGCGAGCGCTGCGTAGCGCATCACGACTTTGGCCGGCAGCTTCGCGCCGAATGCCGCGGGCACCAGCACCTGCTTGGCGAACAGGCCGTCGGCGAGATCTTCGCGTACCGCCGCTTCGCCGATCTTGCGCTGGGCCAGTACGCCGCGGAATGCGGTCTCGCTGAACTTGCCGTCAGGCCCCTGGAACGCGGGGATCTGGTGAATTTCGCTGTTCACCAGGTTGGTGCCCGCGCGCAGGCCGTACTTGCGGCCGAACTCGGCGATCGCCTGCCGGTCGATCATCTGGTCGAGCACTTCCTTGAGCCCGCCCTGTTCGATGAAGCTCGCCATCGTGAGCGTAGGGTCCTGCTGGCGAACCTGATCGAGCGACAGGCTCATGGTGCGGCTGAAATCCGCGCTGCCGATCTTGCTGTCGCCCACGCGCGCGACCGTGTCGCCGCCGGCGATGCCGCCGAAGGTGCTGTTGCCGGCGACGTCACCGACCGCGAAGGCGAGGCCGATGAGCACCAGGAAGGCCAGCGTGATGCCGACACCGAACCGCGATTTGAAGATGTTGCGGAAGAACTGAAGCATGGAAGGCAGGAAACCCGTATAGGCGTGGCAGGATCGCGGAGAGACCCGCGGTTCGCGGCCCCGCGTTTAGTGCCCATGCGGTTTGGCCGCAACACCGCGCCGCGCTTTTGACGTTCGCCGCAAGTGCGGCTAGCGGGACGGCCCCTGCCGGCGCTATGGGCGCGCAAGGATTCGGCGTAAACTTCAGGAAACTAACATGGCCCAGCGGCCCTATATCGTCGGCAACTGGAAGATGAACGGCACGCGTGCGATGCTGTCCGAAGCGCGCGCCATCGACCGTGCCTCGCAGCGGCTGATGAAGGTCGAAGTCGCGCTCGCACCGCCGTTCACGCTGCTCCACGCGGTTCACCGCGAAGCCGAGCAGATCGGCATCGGCGCGCAGGATTGCCACGCCGAGAGCGAGGGCGCGCATACCGGCGACATCTCGGCCGCGATGATCGCCGATGCGGGCGCCAAGTTCGTCATCCTGGGGCATTCGGAGCGGCGGCAGGATCACGGCGAGAGCGACGCGCTGGTGCGCGCGAAGGCCGAAGCCGCGCTGCGCGCCGGGCTCAAGCTGATCCTCTGCTGCGGAGAGAGCGAAGCGACCCGCGACGCCGGCTCCGCGGCGGCGTTCGTCACCGCTCAGCTCCGCGCCTCGCTGCCGCCCCAGATCGACAACGCGGCCGAACGGCTCACCGTCGCCTACGAGCCGATCTGGGCGATCGGCACCGGGCGCACAGCAAGCGTGGGCGAAGTCGAGCAGATGCACCGGACGATTCGCGAGCTGCTCGTCGAACTCTACGGCGCCGGGCGGGGCGGCGAGGTGCGAATCCTTTACGGCGGCTCGGTCAAGCCCGACAACGCGCGCGAGCTGCTCGGCGCCGACCAGGTCGGCGGTGCGCTGGTCGGCGGGGCGAGCCTCACCGCCGAGAGCTTCCTCGGCATCGTCGCCGGCGCGGCGGAACTGCAGGAAGCCTGAGCCGCGCCCTTGCCGTAAGCGGAGGCCGCGCCTAGATGCGCAGCCGATCGAGGCTCTTCGGGGCCAAGCCTGTCGAGAGTGTCCATGTCGCTGTTCCTGTTCCTCACCGTCGTCCAGGCGATCATCGCCGCCGCGCTCGTCGGCATCATCCTGATGCAGCGCTCCGAAGGCGGCGGGCTCGGGATCGGCGGCAGCCCGACCGGCCTGATGAGCGCGCGCGGCGCGGCCGACTTCCTCACCCGCAGCACGCGCATCCTGGCGATGCTGTTCGTCGCGCTGTCGATCGTGCTGGCCGCGATCGCCGCCAAGGAAAGCGGCGGCACGACCGACGTGAACACCACGCTCGACCGCACGACTGCGCCGGCGCAAACGGCGCCGCAACCCGCTGCGCCCGCTCAGGCGCCCGCGAGCGACGATCCGCTCGCCGACGTCACCAAGTAAGTCCACCAGTCGCCAGGCCGGTTGTGGATTGCGGCGGTTCGCCGCGCCTCCCGGCTTGCGCCCGCACCCGATTGACGCGTAAGGCCCGGCTCCCATGGCGCGGTATATATTTATCACCGGCGGCGTGGTTTCCTCGCTCGGCAAAGGTCTCATGGCGGCGAGCCTCGCGGCTCTGCTGCAGGCGCGCGGATTCCGCGTGCGCATCCGCAAGTTCGATCCCTACCTGAACGTCGATCCCGGGACGATGAGCCCCTATCAGCACGGCGAGGTCTTCGTGACCGACGACGGGGCGGAGACCGATCTCGACCTCGGGCATTACGAGCGCTTCACCGGCGTGTCGGCGCACCAGGGCGACAACATCACCTCGGGCCGGATCTACCGCGACATCATCGCCAAGGAGCGCCGCGGCGACTACCTCGGCGCGACGGTGCAGGTGATCCCGCACGTGACCGACGCGATCAAGGAATTCGCGCAGGCGGACACCGACGATCTCGATTTCGTACTGTGCGAAATCGGCGGCACCGTCGGCGACATCGAAGGCCTGCCGTTCATCGAGGCGCTGCGCCAGCTCAGAAACGAGCTCGGGCGCGAGAACACCTGCTTCGTCCACGTCACGCTCGTGCCCTACATCGCCGCCGCGGGCGAGCTGAAGACCAAGCCGACGCAGCACTCGGTGCGCGAGCTCACCGGGCTCGGCATCCAGCCCGACGTACTGCTGTGCCGCTGCGAGAAGCCGCTCCCGGACAGCGAACGCGCGAAGATCGCGCTGTTCTGCAACGTGCGCAAGGAAGCGGTCATCCCGGCGCTCGACGCGACCAGCATCTACGCGGTGCCGCTGCAGTACCACCGCGAGGGGCTGGACACCGAAGTGCTGCGCCACTTCGGCGTGCAGGCGCGGGAGCCCGACCTTTCCACGTGGCAGGACATCGTCGACCGGTTCGAACATCCCGAGGGCGAAGTCACCATCGGCGTTGTGGGTAAATACGTGGGACTGCAGGACGCCTACAAGTCGCTCAACGAGGCGCTGGTCCACGGCGGGATGGCGCACCGCGTGCGCGTCAAAATCCGCTGGATCGACGCCGAGGTGTTCGAGCAGGGCGAGAGCGACGTCGCCGCGCAGCTCGAGCCGATGCACGGCATCCTCGTCCCCGGCGGATTCGGCGAGCGCGGCAGCGAAGGCAAGATCGCCAGCGTGCGCTTCGCCAAGGAGCGCAAGGTCCCATTCCTGGGCATTTGCCTGGGCATGCAGATGGCCTGCATCGAGGGTGTGCGGGCGGCCGGGCACACCGCTGCCAGCTCGACCGAGTTTGGACCCACCGAGGAGCCGGTCGTCGGCATCATCACCGAGTGGATGAGCAAGGAAGGCCTGCAGAAACGCGAGAGCGGCGGCGATCTCGGCGGCACCATGCGGCTCGGCGCGTATGAGGCCAGGCTCGACGGCAACAGCCACGTGAGCGCGATCTACGGCGGCGCTACGGCGATCAGCGAACGCCACCGCCACCGCTACGAGGTGAACTCGCACTACCGCGATGCGCTCGAGAGCAACGGAATGATCTTTTCCGGCATGTCGCCTGACGGGCTGCTCCCCGAAATCGTGGAGCGCCCCGACCATCCGTGGTTCGTCGGGGTGCAGTTTCACCCCGAACTCAAATCGCGGCCGTTCGACCCCCATCCGCTGTTCGCCGGCTTCGTCGGCGCGGCGCTGCGGCAGGCCCGGCTGGTCTGATGCGTCCCGAAGCGGGGCATCCGGCGGCGCCTTGACGCCGCGGTGCGAAATTTCCCTGTTAGAGTCAGCACCGCGAGTGTATGTATCTTGCGCGCGTACAGCCCCGCGAGTGCGGCTGCGAAAAGCTACTTTATCTTTTGTTGGGTTTGGCCCATGGCGCTGACGGAGAGTGCCGCCTGACGGCGCCGAGGGGCTGCAAAAAATTTATCGGGCTTGTCCCGAGCTTGATCGTCTTCTGCGACCCGGACGGCCAGGCCCGGACGAGGCGGCGTTTTCGTCGCGGGGGCGGATCGCAAGGTCCGCCCCTTACTCCCGACTCTTCACCAGCCCGAATGACAACGGCCCGCCTCCACTGGAGACGGGCCGCATCGTCATCGGTCGAAGCGATCAGGCGGCGTCGGCCTGGTCGTCGCTCTTGACGACTTCCAGCGTGCGCTCGCCGCCGTTCACCGCGATCTTCTTGGGCTTCATCGCCTCGGGCACTTCGCGCACGAGGTCGATCACCAGAAGGCCGTCCGCCAGGTCGGCCTTGTCCACGCGGACGAAGTCGGCCAGCTCGAACCGGCGCTCGAAACCGCGGTTGGCGATGCCGACGTGGAGCAACTCGCCTTGGGTGTGCTCGTCGCGCTTGCGGCCCTGGACCACCAGCAGGTTTTGCTGCGCGGTGATGTCGAGGTCGCCTGCGCGGAAGCCGGCCACCGCCAGGGTGATGCGGTATTCGTCGTCGCCGCGCTTCTCGATGTTGAACGGGGGGTAGTTGTCGCCGCCGCCATTGTTGGTGCGGACTTGGCTTTCGAGCATGTCGAACAGGCGGTCGAAGCCCACTGTGCTGCGGCGGTAGGGAGTGAAATCAAGACGTGACATCGAAACAAATCCTCCATTGAGCAATTTGAACTGGTGCGGGACCCGCCGATGCGGCATCCCGCTGCCGATGCTTCCCGCCCGTGACCGGCGCGGGAAACGTGACCCAGATAATTGCTTTGGCCCGGCTTTCAAGGGTCGTTAAGTTGCTGAACGAGAAGGATGAATCCGGTGAGCCATCCCACAGTCGAGATCTACACCAAGTTCGGCTGCGGCTACTGCTTCCGCGCCAAGCGCCTGCTCGAAAGCAAGGGCGTCGACTATGTCGAGCACGACATCACGATGGGCGGCCCCAAGCGCGCCGAGATGCTGCAGCGGGCGCCCGGCGCCATGACCGTGCCGCAGATCTTCATCGGCGAGACCCACGTCGGCGGGTCCGACGATCTCGCCGCGCTCGACCGCGCGGGCAAGCTCGACGGATTGCTCGCCGGCGAATGACCCGCCCAAGATGACTCGCATCGCGGTCCTGCAGATGACCGCCGGGATCGACCCGGCGGAGAATGCGCACGTCATCGCCGATGCGATCGCGGATGCGAAGGCGGGCGGGGCGGCGATGCTGTTCACGCCCGAGATGTCCGGCCTGCTCGACCGCGACCGGGCGCGCGCCGCGACGCCTATCGTCGAGGAAGCGGATAACCTGGTGCTCGCCGCCGTGCGCGCGACCGCCGATCTCAACGACGTATGGGTTTCGCTGGGCTCGCTCGCCGTGGTCAACGAGAAGGGCAAGTGGTCCAACCGCGCATTCGTCATCGACGACGAGGGCAGGGTGGCCGCGCGCTACGACAAGATCCACATGTTCGACGTCGATCTCGACGGCGGTGAAAGCTGGCGCGAATCCGCCGCCTATACGCCGGGGCGCAAGGTGATCACCGCCGAGACTCCGGTCGGCAGGCTGGGCCTTACCGTCTGCTACG
>JBQCFR010000129.1:0-9284 GCA_051958885.1 Tsuneonella sp. | reverse complement strand
GTGTGGATGCGCGCGTCGATGATGGTCGCGCCGGCGAGGCTGATCCCGCCGGCAATGCGGTAGAACAGGCCGGCGTGGTCGGCGGCGATGACCGTCACCAGCGTCGCCCCGCGGGCCTCGTAAACCTCGCAGTGAACTGACAGGTTGCCCGCCTCCTCGTGCGCGGCCGCGTACTGGACGAGATTGAGCGCGGCGATGTCGGGCGGCTCGGCGATCCAATAGGCGTCGGTGAACCGTTCGGCATAGAGCGGCAGCAGATCGCGCCGCGCGCCGAGGAGTTCGGCGACGGCCCCGCGCCTCGCCGCCACCCTCTCCTTGCGCCCGGTGCGCACGTGGCCGAGCCGCAGCCGCTCCTGCGCCTGGTCGTAGAGCTCGCCCAGCAGCTGGCCCTTCCAGCTGTTCCAGGTGCCGGGGCCGACCGCGCGGATATCGACCGCGGTCAGCAGCAGCAGGTTGCGCAGGCGCTCGAGGCTCTGCACCTCGCCGACGAAGTCCTCGATCGTCTGCGGGTCGGTGAGGTCGCGCTTGAACGCGGTGGCGCTCATCAGCAGGTGCTGGCGCACCAGCCAGGCGACCAGCGCGGTCTCGCCGGCGGTCATGCCGAAGCGCGGGCACAGCTCTTCGGCGACTTTGCCGCCGAGCAGCGAGTGATCGCCGCCGCGGCCCTTGGCAATGTCGTGCAGCAGCACCGCGACGTAGATCGCCCGCCGGCTCGCCACCTTGTGGATCAGCTGGGTCGAGCGCGGGTGATCGCCGGCCAGCTCGCCCTTCTCGATCCGTGCGAGCAGCCCGATCGCGCGGATGGTGTGCTCGTCGACCGTGTAGTGGTGATACATGTCGAACTGCATCTGCGCGTTGACCCGGCCGAAATCGGGCACGAAGCGGCCGAACACGCCCGCCTCGTTCATCCACCGCAGCACGGTTTCGGGGTCGTTGCGGCCCGCCAGCAGATCGAGGAACAGCGCGTTGGCGCGCGGATCGTCGCGCACCTCCTGGCGGATCAGCGAAGCGTCGCGCGCGGCCTGGCGCATGGTCTCCGGATGGATTTCGAGCCCGTGCGCCTCGGCCAGCTGGAACAGCTCGATCAGCCGCACCGGGTCTTTGCGAAACCAGTCGTCGGCCGGCGCCGCGATGCGCCCGCCGAACACCTTGTACCCCTTGAGCTCGCGCGGGCGCGGGGTGAAGCTCGCCAGCAGGCCCTTGCGCTGGCGCCCTTTCGCGAACTGTTCGTCGATGTGGGCGAGGAACACGCCTGTCAGCGCGCCGACCCGCTTGGCCTGGATGAAGTAGAACTGCATGAACCGCTCGACCGCGCTCTTGCCCGGACGGTCGGCGAAGTTCATCCGCGCCGCGACCGCGCGCTGGAGGTCGAAGGTCAGGCGGTCCTCGGCGCGCCCGGTGATTGTGTGGAGGTGACAGCGCACGGCGAGCATGAACCCCTCGGCGCGGCGGAAGCTGCGATACTCCTGCGATGTCAGCAGCCCCACGCCGACGAGGTCCGCGGCGCTGCGCACGGTGTGGATGTACTTGCCGATCCAGTAGAGCGTCTGCAGGTCGCGCAGGCCGCCCTTGCCCTCCTTGACGTTGGGCTCGACCACGTAGCGGCTGTCGCCCATGCGCCGGTGCCGGGCGTTGCGCTCCTCGAGCTTCTCGGCGACGAACTGGCGCTCGGTGCCCTTGACCACCTCGGCCCAGAACTGGCGCGAGGTCTCGTCGTAGAGCTCCTGGTCGCCCCATACGTAGCGGCTTTCGAGCAGCGCGGTGCGGATCGTCAGGTCGGCCTTGGCCATGCGGATCGTATCGTCGATCGTGCGGCTCGAATGGCCGACCTTGAGGCCGAGGTCCCACAGGAAATAGAGCATCGCCTCGATCACCTGCTCGCACCACGGCGCGCCGCGGGTGGGGGTGATGAAGGCGATGTCGACGTCCGAATGCGGCGCCATCTCGGCGCGGCCGTAGCCGCCGACGGCGAGGATCGCGAGCCGCTCGCCCGCGCTGCGGTTGCTCGCGGGGTAGACATCGGCGATCACATGGTCGTGGATCGTGCGCACCAGCTGATCGATCAGGAAGCTGTGGCCTCCGGTGATCTCGTGGCCGGCGCTGGGCCGTTCCTCGAGCCGCTTCCCGAGCTCGGCGCGCCCGGCCTCGAGCGCCGCGCGCAGCGCCTCGAGCACTTGCGGCCGCGCCCTGGCGCCGCGCTCCCCGGCAAGCCCGGCGATCTCCTCCGCCAGCGCGCGCCGGTCGACGATCTCGCGCTGGTTGGGGATGCGGACCTGGTTCAAGCGGTATTCGCCCCTTCGCTGGCGTAGAACGCGCGCAGCGTGCGCTTGTCGATCTTCTGCGTGCCGAGCCGCGGCAAGGGCTCCTCCGAGCGCCAGATCTTCACCGGCATCTTGAACGCGGCGAGCCGGCCTTCGAGGAAATCGCGCAGGCCCTCGGGCGAGAGGCTGGAGCCCTCGACCGTGTGATAGACCGCGCCGGGAACTTCGCCGTAGCGTTCGTCGGGCAATCCGAACACCGAGCACTCGGCGATCTCGGGATTGGCGTAGATCTCCGCCTCGACCTCGAAGCAGGTGATGTTCTCGCCGCCGCGGATGATGATGTCCTTCTTGCGGTCGACGATGAACAGGTAGTCGTCCTCGTCGAGGTAGCCCAGATCGCCGGTGCGGAAGTACATGTCGGGCGTGAACGCCTCGCGCGTCGCCTCCTCGTTGTTCCAGTAGCCGACGAAGTTGCACACGGTGCGGAAGGCGATCTCGCCGGTCTTGCCCTGCGGCAGTTTGTTCCCGTCGTCGTCGAGGATCGCGAGATCGACCAGCGGGCGGCTGGCGCGGCCGGTGCTGTTCGGCTTGGCGAGATAGTTCTCGTTGAAGTTGGCGCAGCCCACCCCGTTGGTTTCGGTGAGCCCGTAACCGAGCAGCGGGAAGCCTTCCGGGAACGCCTCCTTGACCACGGTGACATGCTCCTCAGGCCGCGGCGCGCCGCCAGCGGCGAAGCCCGAGCAGTGCGTGAGGTCGTACTGCGCGCGGTCGGGATGCGTGGCGATCTCGTAGCTCATCAGCGGCACGCCGGCGAAGTAGGTGACCTTCTCCGCGTCCATCAGCTTGAGCGCCTCGAGCGCGTCCCACTTGGGCATCAGCACGAGCTTGCGCCCGAGCGCGAGGCTCTGGAGGAACACCGGCACTTCGCCCGTCACATGGAACAGCGGCACCGCGACGAGCGCGGCCGGCTGGAGCTGCGTCAGCGCCTCTTCGCCGACTTCCCCGGTTAGGAAGGTGAACGCCATCAGCGACTGCGCGGCGTAGCTCATCGTGCCGTGGACCACCGCGCGGTGATCGGACCACGCGCCCTTCGAGCGGCCGGTCGAGCCCGAGGTGTAGAGGATCGTCGCGAGGTCGTCGGGGCCGATCTCGGGGAACGGCGTGCTCGCCGGATCGCCCCACACCGCGGCGAGACCGCGCTGCGGGTCGCCGCCGTGGTCGAACTCGACGACCTTCGCGCCGTGCGTGCTGCCCGCGAGCCGCTTCGCCCGGCCGCTGTCGGCGAGCACCAGGCTCGCACCGACGAGCTCGATCTGCTCGGCGAGCTCGTCACCGGTCGAAAAGCCGTTGAGCAGCGTCGCGCCGCCGCCGGCGATCAGGATGCCGATGTAGGCGATGATCCAGTTGGCCGAATTGCGCGCCGCGATCGCCACCCGGTCCCCGCGCTTGACCCGGTGCTGCGCGATCAGCCCGGCCGCGACGTGCCGCGCGGCGCCCCACGCCGGCGCGGAGCTCAGCCGCGTGTCCGCGTCGATCAGGAAATCCTTGTCGGCGTGCTCGGCGCAGTAATGCTGGAAGTAGTGCACGAGGCTCGGCGGGGCATTCTTCAGCGCGGGCATCTCCACCCCGCCGCGCTCGAACGGCACGGTTTCGAACGGCTGGCCGGGCTCGGTCAGCGTATCCATGATTCGGCTCAGGGCATTGTCGAGCTCGGTGGCCATCGTCGCGCAGCATCCTCTCGTGTGGCGTTTTATTCCGCTACGGCATCGCGGGGTCGCAAAGCGGGGTTCCACCGCTCGCGGCGCTATGCCAAAAGCCCGCGCGAAACCGGCGGCCGCGCGGACGCCCGGAAGCCTAAGGATTATAGCACTTGCTGTCACTACTGGCCGAGGCCGGACAGGCGATCCGCTTCGAGGACCTCCACCTGGTGAAGGGCATCCCGATCGGCCCTTTCACGCTGCGCTTCTACTCGCTGGCTTACCTTTCGGGGATCGTGCTGGGGTACTGGCACCTCACCCGCATGGTGAAGGCGCCCGGCGCGCCGATGGCGCAGCGCCACGCCGACGACCTGTTCTTCTACTGCACGCTCGGCATCATCATCGGCGGCCGGCTCGGCTACGCGGCGTTCTATACCGGCGGCGAGACCGGCATACCGAGCATGTTTACCCACTTCACCCCGGGGGAGACGGTGAGCTGGGACCTGCTGCGCCTGTGGGACGGCGGCATGAGCTTCCACGGCGGGGTGATCGGCACGCTGATCGCGATCGCCTGGGTGTGTTGGCGCAATCAGCTGAACTTCATTCGCGTGGCCGACTACATCGCGGTCAACGTGCCCTTCGGGATGATGTTCGGACGGCTGGCGAACTTCGTCAACGGTGAGCTGTGGGGCCGCCCGGTCGAGAGCCACGTGCCATGGGCGATGATCTTCCCCGGCGGCGGCGACATCGCGCGCCACCCCAGCCAGCTCTACGAAGCGGGGCTCGAGGGCGCGGTCATGATCGTCATCATGCTGCTGCTGTTCTGGAAAACCCGCGCGCGCTGGCGGCCGGGGCTGCTGGTGGGTGTATTCACCGCCGGCATTGCCGCGGCGCGGTTCACCGTCGAGTTCTTCCGCGAGCCCGACCAGCAGCTCGCCGAATTCGCGGCCCGCACCGGTCTCAGCATGGGCCAGTGGCTGACCATCCCGCTGTTCCTCGTGGGGCTGGCGCTGGTGATCCGCGCGCTCATGCGTCCGGCGCTGGGGAAGACGAAGGCTCAGCCGGCCGCGGCATGAGCGACGCCGAGCCGGGCCTCGGCGCCATCTTCCGCCGGCTGATCCGCACCGCCGGCCCGCTCAGCGTCGCGCATTTCATGGGCGAGAGCAACGCGCGCTATTACTCGCGCAAAGACCCGCTCGGCGCGGCCGGCGATTTCGTCACCGCGCCCGAGATCAGCCAGATGTTCGGCGAGCTGATCGGCCTGTGGCTGGCGGACATGTGGCTGCGCGCCGGGCGCGAGGAGCCCGCGCTCTACGTCGAGCTGGGACCGGGGCGCGGCACGCTCGCCAAAGACGCGCTGCGCAGTGCCCGGCGCTACGGAATGGAGCCCGAAGTGCACTTCGTCGAAGGATCGGCGGCGCTCAAGGACATCCAGCTCGCCGCGGTGCCCGAGGCGCGCTGGCACGCCGACCTGTCGAGCGTTCCGCGCGAGGGGCCGATCCTGCTGGTTGCCAACGAGTTCCTCGACGCGCTGCCGGTCCGCCAGCTCGTGCGCACCCCCGATGGATGGCGCGAACGCATGGTCGGCCTCGACGGCGAGCGGTTCGTCTATGTCGCCGGCGCGCAGCCGATGGACGCCGCGGTCCCCGCCGAGTTTCGCGAGGCGGCCGAAGGCATGATCATCGAGACCTGCCCGGCAGCGGCCGCGGTCCTCTACGAAATCACCACCCGCCTGGCGGAGCAGGGCGGCGCGGCGCTGGTGATCGACTACGGCTCGGCAGAGTTTCGCCCCGGTTCCACCCTGCAGGCCGTGGCGCGGCACCGGATGGTCGATCCGCTGGCCATGCCGGGGGAGGCCGATCTCACCGCGCACGTCGACTTCGCCACGCTCGCCCGCATCGCGCAGGCGCAGCAGGTCCGCTGGCTCGGCACGCAGACCCAGGGCGAATGGCTGCGACGCCTGGGGATCGAGGCGCGGACCGAGGCGCTCGCGGGCAGTGCTCCGCACTACCGCGAGGAACTGGCGGCCGCGCGCGACCGGCTGATTGCGGACGACCAGATGGGGCGGCTATTCAAGGTCATGGGGCTGGCCGCGCCAGGCTGGCCCGACGGCGCCGGATTCGAGGAGAATTGACCGTTATGCGTATCGCCGCACTCGCCATCGCAGCATTGTTCGCCGCGAGCGCCGCACCGCTCCTCGCCGCCGCGCCCAACGAGGGCACCTGGCGTACCGAGGGCAAGGACGCGCTGGTGCAGATCGGCGCCTGCGGCTCAAGCGTGTGCGGGCGGATCGCGCGGTTCCTCGTCGTGCCGCCGCAGGGCGCCGGCCAGCGCGACGTCAACAACCCCGACGCCAGCCTGCGCGCGCGCAAGCTGCTCGGGCTGCCGATCCTGACCGGGTTCGCGGACGACGGCAACCTGTGGCGCGGGACCATCTACGATCCCAAGAGCGGCAAGAGTTACCGCTCGCTCGTACGCCGGCTCGACGCCGACCGGCTCGAGGTCAAAGGCTGCATCGGCCCGTTCTGCAAGACCCAGATCTGGCGGCGGGCGGGTTAGTCCGAAGCCATACGCGCGCGCTGGTCCTTCGAGATGGGCTTCAGCCTTCGGCTTCAACCCTCCTCAGGACGAACGGAGCTTGAAATTCTAGCACTCCGTTCGTCCTGAGGAGCGAGGACGCAGTCCGAGTGTCTCGAAGGACTCAGGCTATATGGCATCTAGCGCGCGATCTGGGCGTCGAGCCGGGCGGCGGCCTGCTCGGGCGTCTGCTTGCCATTCGTGCGGTCGACCGAATAGTTCGCCGCGCGCATCCGCTCGACCGGGATCGCCCCCACCAGCGGGCGCAGCGCCGCGAGGAAGCGCCGATCGTGCGCGCGTGCGGGAGCCACGAGTAGCAGCGCATCGTAGGCGGGCAGCGCGTGCTGCGGATCGGCGAGCACCGTCAACCGGTCGGCGGCGATCCGCCCGTCGGAGGAGAACGCGCTGATCACGTCGGCCTCGCCGCTCGCCAGCGCATCGTACATGAAGGTCGGCGCGAAGCTGCGGCGAGGCAGCGAATCGAGCCCGTAGGCACGCGTCACCGCCGCCCATTCGGGCCGCCGGAAGAACTCGAGATCGCCGCCGATCGTGAGCCCCCGTCCCTTTGCGGCAAGGTCGGCGAGCGAGGCGATGCCCAGTGCCCGCGCGCGGTCCTGGCGCATCGCGAAGGCATAGGCGTTCTCGAACCCCAGCCCGCCGAGCATCAGCGTGCCGCTGGTCTTGCGCTCCCATGCGGCGATCGCCTGGTCCATCGCCTCGCGCGGCGGGCTGTCGGTGCGCTTCATCTCGTTGGCCCAGACGGTACCGCCGTAGTCGACGTAGACGTCGATCGCGCCGGAGGTCAGCGCGCGGTGGATGACCGCCGAGCCGAGCCCCTCGCGGTAGGTCACGTCGTACCCAGCCGCTTCCAGCCGCCGCCCGATCAGGCGCGCGAGGATGTACTGTTCGGAGAAGTTCTTCGCGCCCACCACCACGGTGTCTCGCCCGCGGTCCGCCGAGCCGTAAGCGGCGGCGAGCAGCCCCGCGGCGAGCAGCGCGCCGCCCAGCCATACCAGCGCGGGCCGACGCAGCGCAAAGCCGCGTTCGACCAGACCGAGCAGCAGGTCCGCGGCGAGCGCGAGGGCGGCGGCGGCGATGCACCCCGCGAGCACCAGCGACCAGTCCTGCGTCTGCAGCCCGGCGAAGATCGGATCGCCCAGGCTCGGCTGACCGACCGTGGTCGAGAGCGTCGCCGCGCCGATTGTCCACACCGCCGCGGTGCGGATCCCCGCCATCACGAACGGCGCGGCGAGCGGGGCCTCGACTAGCCGCAGCTTCTGCCACGGCGCCATCCCCACCGCGTCGGCCGCTTCGAGCACGCCGGGGTCCATCTCGGCCCGCGCGGTGACCGCGTTGCGCAGGATCGGCAGCAGCGCATAAAGCGCCAGCGCGAGCAGCGCCGGCAGGAAGCCGAGCGTCGGCAGACCCTCGCCGAGTACTGCGCGAAGGCTGAGCAGGATCGGAAAGAACAGCGCCAGCAGCGCCAGTGCCGGGATCGTCTGCACGAGACTGGCGAAGCCGAGCGACACGCGCGCTACGCTGCGCGCACGGCTCGCCCACACCGCCAGCGGGAGCGCCACCGCGATGCCGAGCGCGAGCGCGGCGGCGGCAAGCAGGACATGCGCGGCGAGCTTGTCGCCAAGCCCGAGCAGGACCGCGAAGACCGCGCTCAAGGCGTGAGTTCCGCCAGCCGCGCCGCCTGCTCGCGCGGCACCGCCACGAGCGCCTGCGCCGCCGCCCCGCCCGCGCCGGCGAGCAGCGCGGCGGGCGCTTCGTCCGCCACCACGCGCCCACGCTCCATCACCAGCACGCGGTCCGCCAGCAGCAGCGCCTCGGCCATGTCGTGCGTCACCATCACCGTGGTCAGGCCGAGCCGGTCGTGCAGCTCGCGCACGCGGCGGCCGAGCGCGTCGCGGGTGACCGGATCGAGCGCGCCGAACGGCTCGTCCATCAGCAGCAGCTCGGGATTTCCCGCCAGCGCCCGCGCGACCCCGACGCGCTGGCGCTGGCCGCCCGAGAGCTCGTCGGGCATCCGGCCCGCGTGAGCCGGCTCGAGCCCGACCAGCTCGAGCAGTTCGCCTATCCTGCCAGGGCCAAGCGGCGTGCCGGCGAGCCGCGGGCCGATACCGATATTCGCGGCGACATCCATGTGCGGGAACAGGCCGACCGACTGGAACACGTAGCCGATCCGCCGCCGCAGCGCCGGAGCGGACCCGCCGGCGACATCGCACCCGGCCAGCAGCACGCGGCCCTCATCCGGCGCGATCAGGCGGTTGACCATCCGTAGCAGCGTCGACTTGCCCGACCCCGATGCGCCGACCAGCGCGACGAACTCGCCCGCGGCCACCGACAGCGAGACGGCATCGACCGCGGTCAACGCCCCGAACCGTTTGGTGACCGCGGCAAATTCGAGCATCGCCGCAGCCTAGGCCGCGATAGCTTGCGAGGCTAGCTGAGGATCGCGCTGGTCCTGAATTCGAGGTCGACCTCGAGTCCGCCGGACAAGTATCGCCGCTCGAGCTTGCCGGCGAGCTGCCCTTCCACCGCCATCGTCAGGAGCCGCGTG
Organism: Tsuneonella sp.; assembly: GCA_051958885.1. Lineage (GTDB taxonomy): Bacteria > Pseudomonadota > Alphaproteobacteria > Sphingomonadales > Sphingomonadaceae > Tsuneonella. Next base: position 183 of record JBQCFR010000129.1, on the reverse strand, counting down.
CCGAAGCCATCGGCCTGGATCTCGTCGATCGGCGGGCCGCCCTCCTCGCGCCAATGGAGCCGGGTGAACTCGTGCCCGTCGGGGCAATCGAGGACGATCCTCACCTTGCCCTCCTCGACCGACAGCGCGCCGTATTTCGCCGAATTGGTGGCCAGTTCGTGGAAGATCAGCGCCAGTGGCGTC
>JBQCFR010000128.1:0-6607 GCA_051958885.1 Tsuneonella sp. | reverse complement strand
CCGCGGGCGTTCAGCAGCCCCCGATCGTCATGCTGGCCGTGGATTTCGACCAGCGCGCCGCTCAGGTCACGCAGCAATCCGGCCGAGACCGGCTGGTCGTTGACGAACGCGCGGCTGCCGCCATCGGCCTTGACGACGCGGCGGACGATCAGCGCCTCGTCGGGCTCGATCGCCAGGCCGTTGTCGGCGAGCATGGCGAGCGCGGCATTGTCGGCCGGCGGATCGAAGCTGGCGGTGACGACGGCCTGTGCGGCGCCGGCGCGGACGAGGCCGCTGTCGCCGCGCGCGCCGAGCGTCAGCCCCAGCGCATCGAGCAGGATCGACTTGCCCGCGCCGGTCTCGCCGGTGAGCACCCCCAGCCCACGCTGGAACGCCAGGTCGAGCGCCTCGATGAGCACGATGTTGCGGATGGAGAGCTGGGTCAGCATCGCTAGAGGCCGAGTCTCTAACCGATGCTCACGCCCGCGTCACCGGGGCGGCGGCGTCAACTCCTCGGCCAAGCGGAGGAATTCCCCCGATTCGAGCGGCGCTGCGCGGAGAAAGCCCTGGTAGAACCGGCAGCCTTCGCGCGCGGCTAGCTCGCGCTGCTCGGCGTTTTCGATGCCTTCTGCGATCACCTGCAGATCGAGCGCGCGCGCCAGGGCGAGGATTGCCCGCAGCACCGCAAGGTCGGCGGGATCTTCGGCAATCCCGTCGACCATCGCCCGATCCAGCTTGAGGTAGTCGAGCGGGAGGATCTTGAGGTAGCGGAAGTTGCAGAAGCCCGCCCCGAAATCGTCGAGCGCGATGCGCATACCGCGCTCCTTCAAAGACCGGAGCGCGCGCGCCGCGCTCTCCAGCTCTGCGAGGAGAACCTGCTCGGTGATCTCGAGCGTCAACCGTTCGGAAGCGAAGCCGCTGTCGCTGACGATCCGCGCGAAGTCATGCGCGAAGCCGCCCGCCGCGAGATCCGCCGGCGTGATGTTGAGCGACAGGCGCAGATGATCGGGCCAGACTGCGGCCAGCTCCAGGGCCCGCTCGGCGATGTGGCGCGAAAGCTGCGCTACGTGATCGGTGCGCTCGGCGATCGCGAACAGCGCGCTCGCGCCGATGCGGCCGAGCTGCGGGTGCTGCCAGCGCGCCAGCGCCTCGGCCCCGACGAGCCGGTCGTCCGGCAGTGCGAACTGCGGCTGGAAGAACAGCTCGATCTCATCGCGGTCTATCGCGCCGAGGAGATCCGCCTCGAGCTGGACTCCCCGCCGGCCGCGCGGAGCGGTGCCGGCGTCGGCCCACACCACGCGGGTGCCGTGGCGCTCGCCGGCGCGGTGCAGCGCGTCGGCGAGCCGGTCGAACACGGTGGCCGGCCCCTCGCCCGGTAGCACGCGCCTCAGCGCGACGCGCGGCCACAGCCGCAGCGTGCCGGCGCCAGCGAGGTCGGGGATTGGATGCGCCACCGCATCGGCGAGCGCCTCGCCGAACCATTGCCAACGCTCGCGGCTGCACGCCTCGCGCGCGGCAAGCAGGAACTTGCCGCCGCCGATGCGTGCGGCGAACCACTGGCCCTCGTCGAATTCGTCCTCCGCGAAGTGAAGCAGGCGCCGCGCGACCTCGGCCAACGCGCCGTCGCCGGCAGCCTCTCCGTACGCCAGGTTGACCGCATCGAACCGGCCGAGGCTGATGAGCAGCGTGTGCACCGCGCCGCCGCGGGTGCAGGCGGCGTCTTGCCACCCGGCAAGCTGCGCGCGCGCGACGTCGCTGCCGGGAAGCCCCGTCAGCGCATCGCGTTTGCCTGCCGGGCCTGCTGCTGCCGCACTCACCATGCGCGCGTCATAAAGCTCCAGCCTAACCAATTCGTTGCACGCAGCGCGCGTTGCCAAACCGCCGCACGCTGCCTAATCTCGCGGGCGCGTCGGACAACGCGGGGGACGATCGGTGGCGGAATCCGAAGGCAACGGTTTCGAGAAGCTCGCGCTCCTCTCGTCCGATTCCGAAAGAGCGCAAGATGCGGTGAGCAGCCTTGAGCGCATGCTTCCGTGGGTTCCGGTCGAGGAGGCGGATGCCGCCGTGGTGATCGGCGGCGACGGGTACATGCTCCACGTGCTGCACCAGATGATCGACGCAGGGCGGCTGATCCCCGCGTACGGAATGAACCTCGGCACCGTGGGCTTCCTGATGAACCGCAATCGCGGCGGCGCGCGGCTGCTGGACCGCGTCAACGAGGCCAAGCGATACGTCATAAATCCGCTGCGGATGGAAGCGATCACGCAGCAGGGCGAATCCCGCTCGATCTGCGCGATCAACGAGGTCTCGTTGCTGCGCGAAACCCGCCAGACGGCCAAGATCGAGGTTTCGGTGGACGACAAGGTGCGGATCGAGGAACTGGTCTGCGACGGAGTGCTGGTCTCCACCCCCGCCGGCTCGACCGCCTACAACCTGTCCGCCAACGGCCCGATCCTGCCGCTCGATTCGAAGCTGCTCGCGCTGACCCCGATCAGCCCGTTCCGTCCGCGGCGGTGGAGCGGCGCGGTGTTGCCCGACCGCAGCACGCTGCAGTTCCGTATCCGCGAGCCGCGCAAGCGGCCGGTTTCGGTGGTCGCCGATCAGAAGGAACTGCGCGAAGTGGCCGAGGTGCACGTCGCGGTCGCCAAGGAGACCCGGCTCGAACTGCTGTTCGACCCCGGGCATTCGCTCGACGAACGCATCACGGCCGAGCAGTTCATGGCGTAGGATAACGCCGTCTCTGTCGACCCTTCGACACGGCTTGCCAAAGCCGCAGGCCGCCCATATAGGCGCAGCCCTGCCGGTTAGGCCCCCGTCCGGGGGCATGCTCCCCGATAGCTCAGCGGTAGAGTAGGTGACTGTTAATCACTTGGTCGGTGGTTCGAATCCAACTCGGGGAGCCACTTTTCTTCTCACACGCCCAGCAGTAGCCGCCCGCCGACCCAGATCGTGAGCGCGGCGGTGAACAAGCGAATCAGGCGCTGCGGCAGGAACCTGACCGCCAGCAGGCTGCCGATCTGCCCTCCGATCACCACCGCCACCAGCAACGGCAGGCCGAGCGACATCGCCGCGCCGAACAGGCCGGGTCCGCTCTTCGCCAGCTGGCCGACGATCCCGAACAGCGAGTTCACCAGGATGAAGAACGCGGCCGTGGCCGCCACCTGGCGCGCGCCGTTCCACCGGACTAGGTGCAGCAGTGGCGCGAGGAAGATGCCGCCGCCGATGCCGACCAGTCCCGCAAGGTAGCCGATCGGTGCGGCGAGCAGCGGCATGTAGCGCGCCGCGCGCATCGGCTTCGCGTCGCCGGTGCCCGGCCGCACCGAAGTCTGCGGCAACAGCAGCGTGACACCGGTAAGCACGAGGCTCGCGCCGAGGATCGTGAGGAACGCCCCTTTGCCAATCGGAGTGAGCCCGCCGAGGAACGCCGCCGGGGCGGCAATCGCGGTGAGCAGGATCGCCCCGCGCCACGGCGTCAGGCCCGCGCGCGCAAAGCGGATCGAGCTGCCGGTCACCACGATCACGTTGCAGGTCAGCGAGAGGATCGGCAGCAGCCGGTAATCGAACCCTGCGAGCGCCAGCAGCGCGTTGTAGGTCGACCCGCCCCCGAAACCGACCGAGGCGTAAAGCACGGCGGTGACGAAGAACGCTGCGGCAAGGAACGGCACATGCACGCTCTAACGCCGCGCCCACCTTTATGCTAGCGAGCCGGTGGGAGGTGATCATGCGGGCAGGCGACATCGAACTCGGCAGCGAGCTCACCTATGCAGGTCCCGAGCAGGCACGGCATGTGGGCGCCATTACCGCGGACGCATTCCGCAACGATCCGTTCAATGCCTGGCTGTTCGGGAACTTCGACGCGATTGCGCTGACCTTCACCGGACTGGCGCGGAAGATCTACACCCCCCGCGGGTACTGCTATCGCTTGGGAGACCAAGGCGCGGCGATGTGGATGCTGCCGGGCGGCGATGCGACGCTGCCGCTCAGCGCGCTGCCGACGATGCTGCGCGTGGTCATGAAGTCGAGCCCCGGCGCACTCCGCCGCATCCGCCACACTACCGCGGCGATGGAGGCGCATCACCCCACTTTCGACCACGCCTATCTCTTTTCGATTGGCGTGCGCCCCTCGGCGCAGGGCAAGGGGCTCGGCCGCAAGCTGTTCGCGCCGATGCTGGAGGCGTGCGACCGGCTTGGAGTCCCCGCCTACCTGGAAAATTCTAACCCCGCGACCCGCGGCTTCTACGGCGCTCATGGGTTCGAGCGGGTGGAGATGATCCACCCGCTGCCCGGCTCGCCGCCGCTCGAGGCGATGGTGCGCCAGCCGCGGCGCTGAGAGCTACTCGGCGCCGGCCGCCGCGCCCACCGCGCCGTGGCAGTGCTTGTACTTGTTGCCCGATCCGCACGGGCATGGCGCGTTGCGGCTGATCTCCTGCCCGGCCCACGGGTTCTCGGCGATGCCGCCCGGCCCCGCGGTCGCCGCGGCAGACCCGGCGAGCGAGCCGAACAGCGACGCCAGCGCTGCGGACCCGTCGCCGTCAGCCGAATCGTCCAGCCCCATGAGCGGATCGATGTGGCCGGTGAGGAAGTCGGGCAGGTCGGGCAGGCTCTGCTGCGGCGGGGCGAAGCGGAACTCGCTCTTCAAGAGGATCGCGGTCACGTCCTCGCGCAGCGTGTCGAGCATGCGCTCGAACAGCATGAACGCCTCGCGCTTGTACTCGTTTATCGGCTGCTTCTGCGCATAGGCGCGCAGGCCGATGACCTGCCGCAGGGCATCGAGCGTCGAAAGGTGCTCCTTCCAGTGATGGTCGAGCCGTTCGAGCAAGATCGACTTCTCCACCCGGCGCCACATCTCGGGATCGGTGTCGGCGAGCTTGCGCTCCATCAGCTCGTCGGTCGCGGTCTGCAGCCGCTCCTCGAAGATCTCCGGCTCGACGTGGTCTTCCTGGACCCACTCCTCGAGCGGCGCCTCTATCCCGAGCACGTCGGCGACGCGCTGCTTGAGCCCGGCGATGTCCCACTGCTCGGGATAGGAGCCCGGCGGGCAGGCCTCGCCGACCAGCGAATTGACGGTATCGTGCCGCATGTCGACCACCACGTCGTCGACCGCCTCGCTGTCCATGATCTCGGCGCGCTGCTCGTAGATGACCTTGCGCTGGTCGTTCATCACGTCATCGTATTCGACGACCTGCTTGCGGATGTCGTAGTTGCGCGCCTCGACCTTCTTCTGCGCGGTCTCGATCGCCTTCGAGAGCCACTTGGAGCCGATCGCCTCGCCGTCCTGGAGGTTCGAGTTCATCATCCGCGCGAACAGCGTGTCGGGGCCGAAGATGCGCAGCAGGTCGTCCTCGAGGCAGAGGTAGAACTTGCTGAGGCCCGGGTCGCCCTGGCGCCCTGAGCGGCCGCGCAGCTGGTTATCGATGCGGCGGCTTTCGTGGCGCTCGGTCCCGAGCACGAACAGGCCCCCGGCAGCGAGCACCTGCTTCTTCTCCTCCGCGACCTCCTGCTTGATGCGCGCGATCGCGGCTTCCCGCTCGGGCCCCTCGGTCAGGCCGCTCAGCTCGTCCTCGATCCGGTACTCGACGTTGCCGCCGAGCTGGATGTCGGTGCCGCGCCCGGCCATGTTGGTGGCGATCGTCACCGCCCCCAGCCGGCCGGCCTGGGCGACGATGTGCGCCTCCATCTCGTGGAAGCGCGCGTTGAGCACCTCGTGCTTGACGCCTTCCTGGTCGAGGAACTGGCTGAGCAGCTCGCTCTTCTCGATCGACACGGTGCCGACCAGCACCGGCTGTCCGCTCTTGCTCTTCTCCGCGATCGACCTGGCGATCGCCTGGAACTTGTCCTGCGTGTTCTTGTAGAACTCGTCTTCCTCGTCGACGCGCTGGACCGCGACGTTGGTCGGGATCTCGACGACGTTCATCTTGTAGATGTCCCAGAACTCGGCAGCCTCGGTCGCCGCGGTGCCGGTCATGCCGGCGAGCTTGGGATACATGCGGAAGTAGTTCTGGAAGGTGATCGAGGCCATCGTCTGGTTCTCGGGCTCGATCTTGACCCCTTCCTTGGCCTCGACCGCCTGGTGCAGCCCGTTCGACCAGCGCCGGCCGTCCATCATGCGCCCGGTGAACTCGTCGATGATGACGACCTTGCCGTCCTTCACGATGTAATCGATGTCGCGCTTGAACATTACGTTGGCGCGCAGCGCCTGGTCGAGATGATGAACGACCTGGGTGTTCTCGACATCGTAGAGATTCGGCGTCTCGAGCAGGCCCGATCCGGCGAGCATCTCCTCGATCTTCTCGGCGCCCTCCTCGGTCCAGACGATCGACTTGGCCTTTTCGTCGGCCTCGTAGAAGCTCTCGTCGATCGCCTTCACGATCGCGTCGACCTGCATGTAGAGCTCGCTCTTGTCGTCGGTCGGGCCGGAGATGATCAGCGGCGTGCGCGCTTCGTCGATCAGGATCGAGTCCACTTCGTCGACGATGGCATAGAACAGGCCACGCTGGCGACGGTCTTCAACACGGTATTCCATGTTGTCGCGCAGGTAGTCGAAGCCGAATTCGTTATTGGTGCCGTAGGTGATGTCGGCCGCATAGGCGGCCTGCTTGGCATCGTGCTCCATCTGCGACAGGTTGAC